>CAMCER010000077.1 GCA_945873875.1 uncultured Clostridia bacterium | reverse complement strand
TCCTCGTACATGCCTGAAAGGGCGTAGATCTCATCGTTGGTGATGCTGAGGCACCTGCTGAAATAATCGCAGATCTCCTCGTCTGTTTCGCATTCACTCAGAGGATTGTCTCTCACGCACTGGGCCACACCGGTCACAGCTGTCCTGCTTGCCAGTTCCCCGGCGTTGTTTCCGCCTACTCCGTCGGCGATGATGTAAACATCGTCTGACGGTATGACGAAACAGGCATCTTCGTTGTTGTCACGCAGCATCCCCGTGCTTGTTTTGAATCCGACCTGAATCATTACTTTCTCCGTCTATCTCCCAATAATATTCTCTGCTTTCTTCATCTTGCAGATGAAGAATCCGTCTGTCCCGTTTATATGCGGGAAAAGCTGTATCCTTTCTTCCCTTCTGAAGGACTTGTTGTGTCTGAGGAAGTTCCCCACGACTTTTTCATTTTCATCTTTATTTATGGTACAAGTACAGTATACCAGTGTTCCGCCTGCTTTTACATATCTTGATGCAGCAGAAAGTATGGCAAGCTGTTTGGCAGGCAGACGGTCCATCTCACTGCTCCTGCTCTTGAATTTTATCTCTGGCTTATGTCTTACTACTCCCAGACCTGAGCACGGCGCATCGACGATCACTTTGTCTGCTCTTCCGATCATCTCAGAATCCACTCTGGTAGCGTCCCAGGAATACGTCCTTACGTTCCTGATGCCCAGACGTTCTGCTTCTTTGTTGATTATATCAAGTTTTCTCTTATACACGTCAGTGGCGTATATGGTCCCTTCATTGTTCATGCGCTCTGCGATGGCAAGGGTCTTTCCCCCGGGAGCGGCGCATGTGTCTATTACTGTATCGCCCTTTTTCGGATCAAGGATAACTGTTGCATAAAGAGAGCTTTCGTCCTGCACTGAGAAAAGTCCGTCACGGTACATGATGGTGTCCAGAAGGCCCTCGCCTTTCACATACAGGGTGTTCTGGCAAAGCTCGCCTTCCCGGACTGTGAAGTTTCTTTCTCTCAGCTTTTCGATGACGTCTTTTTTCATGACCTTCAGCCAGTTTATCCTTATGGCGGTCTCCGGCGTCTCATTGCCTGCGGCAAGCAGTTCCTCGACAAAATCGACGCTGAACTGATCCAGCCACATCTCGACTATCCACGGCGCATAAGAATGCTTCACTGAAAGATATTCGACTTCATCCTCTGATCTGTCAGGCAGCTTCAGAGCGAATCTCTCTCTCAGGTATGAACGGAGCACCCCGTTTATGAAGGATTCTCTTCCCCTGCTGTATCTTTTAGCGAGAACGACACTTTCGTTTACTGCCGCATATTCCGGCACGCTGTTCATATATGCCAGCTGATATATTCCCATCCTGAGGATGACCAGATCGCTGGTCTTTACCTTAGCGACACCGGAAGGCACCAGCTGATCGATATACCAGTCAAGGAGCATTTTATTTTCAAGGACGCCGTATACCAGTTCTCTGATAAAAGCCTTCTTATCCGGTCTGCTGCAGATTATGTGATGATTCAGAGCAATGTTGGAATATGATTTCTTCGATTCCACGTCCATAAGCACTGAATAAGCTGTTTTCCTGTTGATATCCATGTCTATCTTCTCCCTCTGATGAGCAGTATCCTGATAAGGTTCATTACTGCTACTGCAAGTGCTGCCACATACGTCATAGCGGCGGCGCTGAGAACCTTTCTGGCCCCCGCCTTTTCTTCCGCATCTACAAGCCCCAGAGCCTCCATCTGTTTCAGGGCCCTGCTGCTGGCGTTGAATTCCACCGGCAGGGTCACAGCGTGGAATACTATGACGCCCAGGAAACAGAAGATGCCTATGTTGAATATCAGATTGCCTGTTTCCACAGAGGCCAGAGATCCTGTAGTTATTATTATGAGCCCTATGATCAGAAGCGGCCACGAAAGGTATGAAACTATTGAAGCCACCGGTGCAATGGCGCTCCTGATCCTGAGAGGAACATATCCTCTTCCGTGCTGTATGGCATGCCCCGTCTCATGGGCTGCGATGCTCAGCGCTGAGATGGACGGAACGTCTGCCACTCCCTGTGACAGGTGCACCACTCTGCTTCTCGGATCGTAGTTATCGGTGAGATTACCGCTTATCTCTTCTATCTCCACATCGTGCAGGTCATTGGCATCCAGTATGGTCCTTGCCACTTCTCTGCCTGTCAGACCTTTTTTATTCGCTATCTGCGAATAGGTCCGGTATGCGCTGTTCACTCTGTTCTGCGCGATGAACACGAATATCACCGCCGGTATGAGCAGGATAATGGTCCAGTCAAATCCGTAAAATCCATATCCGTACATTCTGTGTTCCTTTCTTCGTTCCGGAAGCTTTTTATCTGAGCAGCGTTCCGGTCTCTATACTGTTTCCCCTGAGGAAGTCTGCCACCTTCATCCGCTTTTTCCCCGGCATCTGGATCACTTTCGCAAGAAGGCTCTTTCCTCCCGCTGAGATCCTGATCCCTTCATCGGAAACGCCGATGACAGTTCCTGGCGGCTCATCTGACTTTTCATCCAGAGGCTCCGCTTCCCATATCTTCATCTGCTTTCCGTCAATGTCGCAGAAGGGTCCCGGCCAGGGGCTCATGGCGCGGATGTTTCTTTCTATCTGCTGCGGCGAAAGAGTAAAGTCCAGTTTTCCGTCCTTCTTGGTTATCATGGGAGCGTAGGTGGCATCTGCATCATTCTGCTTTTCGGCTGATATGCTTCCGTCCTCTATCTTCATCAGAGTCTCCATAAGAAGGTCCGCGCCCATCTCTGCCAGTTCGTCGTGAAGCTGGCCCGCATTTTTTCTGTCTATCGGGGTAGCTCTCTTCGCCAGCATATCGCCTGTATCCAGGCCTTCTTCCATGTACATTATGGTTATGCCGGTCTCTTCATCTCCGTCTGCTATGGCCTGCTGCACAGGAGCCGCGCCTCTGTGCCTCGGCAGCAGCGAGCCGTGTATATTGATGCAGCCCTTTTCCGGTATGTCCAGGACTTCCGGCGGAAGTATCTGCCCGTAGGCCGCCACAACGATGACGTCCGGAGCCAGTTCCCTTATTTTATCAATAGTCTTTATATCTTCTTTCAGTTTCACCGGCTGCATGACAGGGATACCTGCCGAAATCGCCGTTTCCTTCACCGGTGTGAACTGAACGCTCTTTCCTCTGTCTCTTGCCGCATCCGGTCTGGTGATGACCATCTGCACCTGGTGTTCAGAGCTGATGAGTCTTTCAAGAGCCGGCACTGCGAAATCGGGAGTGCCCATATATATCACTTTCATCGCTCATCACCCTCTTCAGCTGTCTCTGCAGGCTCCGTCACAGGTCTTATGTTTTTCGCTTTGTCTGTGAAGAGTATGCCTTCCAGATGATCATACTCATGGCTTGCTACCACAGCGTAGAAATCTGTGAAGGTATATATCTTTTCCTGGCCGTTTTCATCCATGGCTTTCATCTTCACCATCCGGGGCCTTTCTACTGTGCCGATGACTCCCGGCACGCTGAGACAGCCCTCATCGAATTCCTGGCTGCCGGAGGTCTCGATGATCTCCGGGTTCACCAGCTTGAATACCTTTTCAGGTTCCGGCTCTATGACGAACATCCTGCGCATCATCCCGATCTGCGGCGCGGCTACTCCCACACCGTCCTCGGTCCTCATGGTCTCCACCATATCGTCAAGTATGGTCCTTATCCTGTCGTCCACTTTATCCACCGGGCGGCAGTGTTTCCTCAGTATGTCGTCTCCCTGTTTAACGATGTTCCTCAGTGCCATCTGTTTTCTCCATTCCTACATAAAACTGTACGGGTTTATATCTATCCCCACTCTGCATTCAGCCCTGCCGCTGACTGTCAGGTTTTTCTTCAGGTGATCCAGCGCTCCCATGTATTCAGCCCGCTTTCCCTTAGGACATTTCACCATGAAACAGTATCTCACTGAATCCCTGATCCTCGCCATAGGCGCCTCCTGCAGATCAAATATATTCTCTTTTTCAGAAGGCAGCAGTTTTTTGAGATTGTCTGCCCATATCCTTCCTGTCTTTATCGCCGTTTCCTCATCCTTTGAGGTGAAAACTATCTGTATAAGGTCGCTGAAAGGCGGATAGTTCATGAACTTTCTAAGGCCTATCTCATCTCTGTAGAAAGCCTCATAGTCCTGAGCCGCCGCGTCTTTTACCGCGTAGCTTTCCGGCGAATATGTCTGTATTATCACTTTCCCCGTCTCATCTCCACGTCCGGCTCTTCCGGAAGCCTGGGTTATGAGCTGGAAAGTCCTTTCCGGAGATCTGAAATCCGGTATGTTCAGGGTAGTATCCGCAGACATTATGCCTACGAGCCCTACGTTCCTGAAGTCAAGGCCCTTGGCTACCAGCTGCGTCCCAACCAATATATCGATCTTCTTATCAGAAAATCTGTCGATTATCTTTTCGATGCTGCCTTTTCTCCTGACTGTATCGAAATCCAGTCTGGCGATCTTCTTGCCGGGAAACAGCTGCCCGGCGCATTCTTCTATCTGCTCTGTTCCGCTGCCGAAGTATTTTATATATCTGCTGCCGCACGAGGGACAAACATCCGGCACTCTCTGCACCCTGCCGCAGTAATGGCAGACCAGTTTATTATCGCCTTTGTGATATGTCATAGATATGCCGCAGTCAGGGCATCTTACGACTTCGCCGCACTCTCTGCAGGAGACGAAGCTGGAATATCCTCTCCGGTTCAGGAACAGGATCACCTGCTTTCCTTCTGCGAGAGTCCTTTCTGTCTGCTGCTGCAGCCTCCGGCTGAACACTCCTGTATTTCCGCCTTTCAGCTCCTCTCTCATATCTACGACTTCTACATCCGGCAGTTTTACTCTGTTATATCTTTCTGTCAGTTCCAGTTTTTCATATATGCCTGAGCATGCACGGTTCCATGACACCACCGAAGGTGTCGCGCTTCCCATGAGGAAAATCCCCTTGTGCTCCCTCAGTCTTTTTATGGCCACTTCCGCAGTCTCATATTTAGGAGTCATATCGGATTTGTATGTGGTCTCGTGCTCCTCGTCCATTACGATGATGCCTATATTCTCAAGGGGTGCGAACACTGCTGTACTGGATCCTAT
>CAMCER010000076.1 GCA_945873875.1 uncultured Clostridia bacterium | reverse complement strand
GATATCATGCGGAAAAAGGGAGCATGGTATCTGCGGGTAAAACACATGGAAAACAGGATAAAGATCGGCAAAGTGACCGGGGCTCAGGGCCTCAAAGGAGAGGTGAGAGTCTACAGTTACGCGGAAAATAACGATCGTTTCGAAAAACTGGATAAAGTATGGCTGGAAGATGAAGAGCATATCATCGAGAACGTGCGCTTTCATAAGAATCTGGTCATCCTGAAACTTGACGGCATCACAGACAGGAATGCAGCGGAGAAAGTCAGGAACAGAGAAGTCTTCATGGGGGAAGATGAGCTGGAGCAGCTGCCGGAAGGCGAATACTATGTAAAGGACCTTATAGGGCTTGAGGCCGTCGACACAGAGGGCAATACTATCGGCAAAGTTACAGATATACTCCAGAACACACCTCAGGACGTATACGAGATAGAAAAGAAGGACGGAAAAAAGGCGCTGATACCTGCAGTGCCTGATTTCCTGAAGAAAATAGATATTGAAAAAGGCGTCATAGTCTTTGATCCTGCAGAAGGACTGCTGGATCTGAACTGACGCATTTATACGGGAGCACGAATCATGAAGATCGACATCCTCACACTTTTTCCCGAAATGTTCGTACCGGTGACGGAAAGCAGTATGCTGGGCAGGGCCTGTGATAAAGGCATACTGGATATAAGGCTCACAGACATAAGGGACTACACTCTGGATAAACATAACAGGACTGACGAGTATCCCTTTGGCGGAGGCACCGGGATGGTGCTTCAGGCAGAACCGGTGTTTCGGGCCATTGAAGCAGTCACTGGCGTCAGCGGAGCAGACTGGAAGGAAAAAGGAAACAGAAAGTGCATATACATGTCTCCGAGGGGGAAGATCCTGGACAGACAGAAGATCGAAGAGCTTTCAAAAGAAGAAGAGCTTATGATTTTGTGCGGTCATTATGAGGGAGTGGACCAGAGGATACTGGATCAGTTCGACATGGAGGAGATATCCATCGGGGATTTCGTACTTACGGGAGGCGAGCTTCCGGCCATGGTGCTCATCGACAGCGTGGCAAGGTTCATACCGGGCGTTCTGGGTGATTCGGAAGGTATCACAGACGAGTCTGTGTACAGCGGGCTTCTTGAATACGACCAGTACACCAAGCCCAGGGAATATGCAGGCCTTGCGGTTCCTGAAGTGCTTTACGGAGGGAATCATAAAGAGATAGCTTTATGGAAATTCGAAAGGTCTCTTCAGATCACGAAAGAGAGGCGGCCGGACCTGTTTCAGGCATATCTTGAAAGCCACGGGGACCTTTCTAAGGATGAGCAGAAGATACTTGATAAATATACGGATAAGAAGACCTTATCAGGCACAAAATAATGTGTGTTTATATTGAAAAGTTACATTATATGGGGTAAAATTAATTAATTGGAGAATCTAGGGATGAAAAACAGGCGGAAATACATATACTTTATCGCAGCTGTAGTTTTTTTAGGACTTGTGATCTATGTCGTCCCGTCAGTCACAGGACTTTTTGAGACGACAGAAGTCATTGAGAGCGGTACACTGCAGGTAAGCGAGAGCACCACTTGTTATTTTGTCAGAAATGAAAAAGTATATACAGCTGCATCCGGGGGAGAGATCCACTACCTTGTCAAAGAGGGAGAGAAGGTACGCAAGAAAACTAAGGTCGCTCAGTTCAATGAGGACGGAAGGAAGCTGGAAGAAGGCGAAGAGTCCGAGTATCAGGATCTGATGCCGTATATAAAGGGCCTGACTGTTCCGACGGAAATGTTCAGGACCGGATCCAGCGGAGTGATCAGCTTTTATATAGACGAGAACGAGAATGCCTTTACCACAGGCAACATGAAAAACCTGAAATATGAAGAAGTCTCAGACATGGACTTCGAGGAGACCAGCATAAAACGTTCAGCCGCTTTCAAGGGAGAGCCTCTGTATAAGCTGGTAGATGACAGCCGGTGGTACTTCGTTTTCTGGACAGCATCAGAAAACATTTCCCGGTATGAAAAGGGAAATCCTCTGACGCTGATCGTAGATGACGGAGAGATAGATGCGACCATAAACAGCGTAGATGAAGACGGAGACATGTGGCGGATAATAGCCTACAGCAGCAATTACTATAAAGACCTGCCCAGATACATAAGCAGGGACGCAATGGTAATAAGCAGCAGGAGCTCAGGGCTCATCATAGATAACGAATGCATGACTACCAGGAAAGGAAAACCGGGAGTCATGGTGAGGCAGAAGACCGGAGACTATAAGTTCGTACCGGTCAACGTGGAGGCATCTGACGGCGTGCAGTCCGTAGTGTCAGACACCTACTTCATCAACGAGAAGAAAAAGATGGTAAACACCGTTGAGATATACGATGAGATATTGAAAGACCCGGGAGAAGGAAACTGAAGAGGTGAGGATATGTCATCAATAACAGAGAATTTTCAGAGACTGGATAAGGAAGTGGGAGAAGATGTCCTGCTGGTGGCTGTGACCAAGACACACCCTGTAGAAATGCTCAATGAAGTCATCGACGCAGGAGCCACAGACATAGGCGAGAACAAGGTCCAGGAGATCCTGGATAAGTACGACCATGTGAAGCCTGTAAGATGGCACATGATCGGACACCTGCAGACTAACAAGGTCAAATACATTATAGACAAGGTATCCATGATACATTCCGTGGATTCACTGAAACTGGCTAAGGAAATTGACAAACGTGCAGCGCAGCATGATCTGACTATGGACATCCTCATCCAGGTGAATTCAGCGCAGGAAGAAAGCAAATTCGGTATCACTACTGACGAGACGGGGAAACTAATCGAAGATATTCTGGAAAACTGCCCCAGCGTCAGGATAAGAGGGCTCATGTGCATCGCGCCATATGCAGATGATCCTGATACAGTAAGACAGTACTTAGCTGAAGTGAAGAAACTCTATGATCAGTTCAGCCGGATCGATCATGAGAACCTTGATTTCAGATATCTGTCCATGGGCATGTCTCATGACTATAAGGTGGCGATTGAAGAGGGGTCCAATCTGGTAAGGATAGGGACATCCATATTTGGTGAGAGAGATTACAGTAAGAGTGTTTAAGACAGGAGGTCAAAATGGGATTAATCGATAAGTTCAAGGATCTGGTAGGTATCGAAGACATCGACGACGATGAGTACGAAGAAGAGGTCCAGGCAGCTAAGAAGCCGGAGCGCAGGGGAGCTGATATCCCGAGAAACAGGAATCAGGGCTCATACAGATCAGAAACGAGAGATAACAAGGTGCTGAGCATGCAGCAGCCTCAGCCACAGAGCAGCAGAAATTCAAACAGGTACAGCAACGCGTTCAAGCTCGTTGTTATCGAGCCGGACAATTTTGACGAATGTCCTAAGCTCGTAGACAGCCTGAAGGCCAGAAAGCCGATCATCATCAATCTGGAAAAGGTTGAATCTGACACGGCAAGAAAGGTGTTCGATTTTCTCAGCGGAGCAACATATGCTCTCAACGGCAACGTTCAGAAGGTAGCAGCGAACATATTCGTTTTCGCTCCTGAGAATGTTGATATCAAAGCAGGAATGGAGAAGACCAATTTCGATTTTTCGAACATGTCAAAGAACGCCTGGAGGTAAGAGATGATCACACCGTATGATATACAGGAAAAAGAGTTTTCCAGAGCAGTGCGGGGATACAAGGAAGACGAAGTAGATGCTTTCCTCGATAAGATCATCGTGGAGATGGAACGCCTCATAAAAGAGAATGAATCCCTCAAAGCGACTATAAGTGATCTTGAGAACAACATCGCAGAACGTGCCAAGTCCGACAGCACTGTAGCAGATACACTTAAGTCTGCCCAGGATCTGATGAAGGAGATATCTTTCAGCGCAGAAAAGAGGGCAAGGCTCATGATCAAAGATGCTGAGCTTGAGGCTTCCAACATCAGAAAAGAAGCAAGGCAGAAGGCATCAGAGATCGAAGATGAGAACGCCATGCTCAAGCGCAACTTCGATGCTTTCAAGAACAGGTACAGGAATCTGCTGGAGTCCGAACTGGAAAGGTTCGATACTCTTACAGAAGAGATATATCCTGACCTTACCATAAACGATCTTGAAGATTTGGAAGTTCCGGAACCTGAACCTGCGCCTGAACCAAAGCAGGAAGTCAGCAGGAGCACCATGGTCAGCAGACCGATGCCGTCAAGACAGCAGGCTAAAAAGCCTGAAGCCGCGGCACCTGTAAAGAAGGCTGCTGCCCCCAAGGACACCATCGCAGGAAGACCGGCAGCTAAAAAGCCGGACATGGATCAGACCATGATCTTCAGAAATAAAGACTGATAAAAGCAGTATGGAGGCGGGGCATTTATATGCCCCGTGATTTTTATGTATTACATCATCGCAGCAGTGCTTCTGGCAGCGGATCAGATAATAAAATATCTGGTACGCTCAGGGATGGAGCCGGGAGAAAGCATACCTGTCATAGGCGATTTTTTCAGGATCGCATATACTCAGAACACAGGGATCGCGTTCAGCCTGTTTTCCAACGCAGGCTTTCTTCTCATACTCATTCCAGGTGTCATATCAGCTGCGGCGGCGGTATATCTTTTCATCAGGCGTAAAAAAGGACCGGCTCTTCTGAACTGGGGCCTTTCGCTGATAATCGCAGGCGGTCTGGGAAATCTCATAGACAGAGCCTGCTTCGGATATGTGATCGACTATCTCAGTTTCGGAAGCTTTGCCATATTCAACTTCGCAGATATCTGTATCTGCACCGGTTGCGGTCTGATACTCCTCTATGTACTGCTTTACTATAACAGGGAAGAGAAAAAATGACAGAAGAAGAAAGGATTATAGAAGTTCAGTTTACGGAAAAAGAAAAAGGACAGAGGCTGGATAAGGCTCTTTCTCTTCTGCTACCTGATATCTCAAGAAGCGCTTTGACCCGGCATATAGAAGAAGGCCGAGTGATGCTGGACGGAAATATCTGCAGCAGCAAAAAATACACAGTGGAAGGGACAGAGTCTGTGCATATCGATCTCCCGGAGCCTGAAGTGCTGGAAGTTATGCCGCAGGATATCCCTCGTGATATCGTGTACGAGGACAGCGAGGTGCTGGTAGTCAACAAACCAAAAGGCATGGTGGTGCACCCGGCAGCAGGAGTGTTTTCCGGCACTCTGGTCAATGC
>CAMCER010000075.1 GCA_945873875.1 uncultured Clostridia bacterium | reverse complement strand
AGTAAACTGGAGTGCGGCAATGCGAACCCTTCCCTGAAAACTTTACAAAGGCTCGCGTCTGGAATGGGAATGCGAATGAGATTGGAGTTTCTGCCGACAGAAAAAAGCACTGCAGTAAAATAGGCTCTGAGTAGTATCCGGCGGAAAAATATACAGGCTCTCCCGTCGGTGCCGGGAGGCTGATAACAAAGGATAGGAAATATGGCTTATAGTGAGCTGATCAAGAATTTCAACAAAATAAGGGCCTGGGAGATCATTGAACAGATCGGTCCGACGGCAGAGATCACAGATCATATAAAGCCAGTATATAACTTCAAGGCGGCAGAATGATCCTGCCGTCTTTTGCATCTTTCTGCAATGCATCTGCAGCGCCTGTAAAGAAGTCTGAAATCGCCGCCTCGTGCTGCCTGGTTTGTGATATAATTACAATCGGCCGGTCAGCGGACAAAGACCGGAGAAAAGACCAGAATAAAGAGACCGGACGAAATAAGAGACCAGAGGTGACGACATGAAAAAGACGATAATATTTTTGGCTGGAATACTTATAGCGCTTTTGTTGATCCCGGCGGCAGCCTATGCGGACGATGATATCGCAGGCGGTACGTATTTCGGTATAGACTGGCGGGTGACATCAGACCATCAGCTGATCATCGGAAAAGAGGGGGAGACTCAGCAGATAGACGCGCTGAATTTCTTTTCTCCCTGGCGGGATGATGATGTGAGGGGAACTATCGAATCAGTCAGGTTTGCTGGGACCGTTAAGGTGCTGGGCGATCTGTGGGGCACGTTCGAGGGCCTGGAAAATATGAAGACAGCGGATCTGACGGGGCTTGAGACATGGGGCACAAGTACTATGGAGAATATGTTTGAAGGGTGCTCATCTCTGAAAAACCTTGATCTTTCCGGGTTCGACACACGCAGTGTGACAGACATGAGCGGCATGTTTTCCGGCTGCTCCGCACTTGAAAGTGTGGATATGTCGTCCTTCAGTACGGGAAGAGTCGAGAAGATGGATCGCATGTTTTCCGGCTGCAGCAGTCTGAAGGAGATAGACCTTTCATCTTTCGACATGCTCAGCTTAGAAAGCGAGCAGTATTCAGTATTTGACGGCACAGCGCCTGAGATCATCAGGTCGCCTGCGCTGCTCAAAATAAACATTCCTCTGCCGGCAGTCATGTATGACAGTGAGGTAAAAGAATATGATGCTCTTCCGACAGAGCAGATCCGGAATATCACTCTTTATGCGGACAGGGAGACCGCCGCGGCCAGCGAGCCGGACCCGGCAGTTTCCGGAGTCTGCGACGGAGTCGACTGGATGATCACTGAAGATGACGTGCTGGTGCTGGGAAAAGAAGGTGAAGAGCAGACCTTCGAAGCCCGCGACAGCAGGACTCCTATGGAATGGGACGGATACGGGCATCGTCTGGAAACGTATTTCTATCCATGGAATAAATACAGACCCTTCATAAAGGGAGTAAGGTTCGCCGGCACAGTCCACGGCCGCGGGAATATGGAATACCTGTTCTATGATATGAGGAAAGCTGAAACCGTAGACTTGTCAGGGTTCGACACGAGCCAGGTGACGGGCATGAGGGACATGTTCAGCGGATGCGGCGCCAAAGAACTTGACTTAAGCGGATTCGATACCGGAAACGTGACAAATATGAAATACATGTTCGGCGGGTGCAGGGCTGATGAACTGGACCTGAGCGGGTTTGATACGGAAAATGTGACCGACATGAGCTTCATGTTCTGCCAATGTGAGGCTTCCCATCTGGACATTTCGGGATTCAGGACCGGGAAGGTTAAGGATATGTCGGGCATGTTCATGCTTTGTCAGAATATCACCGCTCTGGATCTTTCGAATATCGACACGAGCTCTGTAACTGATATGGAAAGCATGTTCAGCCAGTGCAGCAGTCTGACAGACCTGAACGTGTCGTCCTTTGACGCATCAAAAGTCAGGAGCATGGTCGAGATGTTTGAATACTGCGGATCTTTAAAAGAACTGGACCTGTCTTCATTCAGGACCAGCAGCCTCACTGAGTGGGGAAGCATGTTTGACAGATGCCGCAGCCTGCGGACACTGGACATCTCATCCTTTGATACCAGAGCCTGCAGGGCTGAATGGTCACAGGACGAGGACCCTTACAGAATGGATGTGTTCGATGCCTGTGATTCGCTGAAATACATAGCCCTGGGGGACAAGACTGTAGCTCCTGAATCACTTCAGAAAAAGGGCTGGATGCGCTTCGAAAAACTGACGGGTGAATCCACCGACTCACCATACATTGAAGACCTGACAGCCTACAAAGGCAAAGCCCCGGGCTGGTACAGATATATCGTGAAGAGCAAAAACCCAATGACTGTGAATACTTCGGCAAAGACAGTCAGGGCCCGCAGGCTGAAGACCGCTGCAAGGACCGTGAAGCCCATAACCGTGAAACAGGCTAAAGGAACCGTGAGATATACTAAAGTCTCCGGCTCGAAGAAGCTTACGATAAACAAGAAGAGTGGAAAGGTAAAAGTAAAGAAAAAGACGAAAAAGGGGACTTACACTATGAAGGTGAAGGTCCGCGCCGCCGGAACTCATTACTACTTCTCAAAGGCTCAGACCGTGACAGTAAAAGTGAAAGTGCGTTAGTAGTGACAGAAATGAAAGTAGAACAATTCGTAATGGCATATGCGGTAGAGCAGGACCGGGTGAGGGCGATCCTCCCTGAAGGATCCATATCACTTCGTCCTGTGCTTCGTATCAATACAGAGATAAGGACTGGCGAAGGCTCTTCAGACACTGATGCAGGGAGCCATGCTCCTGCTGGCGATCCAGGGACGGACAGAACCAGTGCCGGCATAACCGAATCACAGACAGTATATATAGAATTCAATGCACCGGCAGAAAGAGACGGTAAACGAGGCTGGATAAACATAGCGAACTGGAGCAGCAGGACTGATGATATAACGGCAGAAAGGGAAGCTGAAAAAGTTACCATCAGAGCGCCGTTCTTTGAACTTGCCTATAAGGGTGTGGGAATAGAAGGCGGCTGCCCGGCAGAAAAGGATAACGACGGCTGCTTTTTCAGAGACACAGACGGCAGCTTCATCTTCCGCCCGGCAGAAAAGATAGACAGTAACAAGGAGTTCTGCGATTGTGAATTCACCTGGAAATTCAATGACGGCGACGCGCACGGAGTGAGCAGAGGAAAGACCATACCCGCATTCTTCGAAGAATCCAGCCGCCAGTATGCAAGGCAGGCATTTACAGCAGAAAACGCGGCGGCCATTCCCTGCCGGCAGGTATTGGGATCATACATCGTGCGATTCACCCGGCCATGACAGCAGGCGCTGGGCGCACATATGGGAACAAACAAGTAATGCCAACAGGGCAAAAAGATATCAGAATTGTCCGGATTTCCGGCAGGCTGGCCCTGACAAATAAGTCAGGTCACGTAAGGATATGAAAAATTATGACTTTAGAGCAAATAACATCCGATTTTTCATAATTTCATTTTTTCTACGCAGGCCGGGGCTATGATATCATTATTATTGGACGTGCGCAGAATGCAGAGCAGTAAATGCGCGGCGGATAGAAGAAAAGGAGAAAAGCAGGATGAGCAATATATTAGTCGCATATTTCAGCGCGGAGGGAAATACCGCCAGGGTCGCAGGAACTCTGGCCGGCGCCATCGACGCTGACCGTTTTGAGATAATACCTGAGAAGCCGTACACTAAGGCCGACATCAGGTGGACCAATCCGCTGGCCAGATGCAACCGTGAGATGCTTGGAAAAAAAGACGTTCCGGTAGCAGGCAAAGTCGAGAACATGGATCAGTACGATGTGATATTCATCGGCTTTCCTATCTGGTACGGGTGCGCGCCTAACGTAGTGAACACATTCCTGAAGGGATACGATCTGTCGGGGAAAAAGATCGCGGTGTTTGCCACTTCCGGCGGAAGCGGCATCGGAAAGACCGCTAAAAAACTGATGCCTTACGTGGGCTCGGCAGCTATCGTTGATGCAAGGATAGTCAGCCCGTCAGCCGGCGAAGACGAGATGAGAGCATGGGCGTTTGAGGCGATGAAATAACTGCAGCAGTGATGAAAGGATTTGTCTGAATTCAAGGAGGAACGATGCATTACAGATATTGTCCCCAGTGCGGGACGAAACTTGTCGATAAAGAAGCAGGCGATGACGGCTTAGTGCCGTATTGTGAAAACTGCGAAAAATACTGGTTCGACTCATTCGCCAGCTGCGTGATCACCATGGTCGTGGATGAATATGATGAGATACTGCTCATCGGGCAGAAGTACCTGTCGGATGAGCACATGAATTTCATCTCCGGATTCATGCTTCCGGGCGAGAACGCCGAAGAGGCGGCTGCACGGGAGGTGCGTGAAGAGGTGGGCCTTGAGATGGACTCCCTGGAATCCTCCGGGACCTGGTGGTTTGAGGACGGCGACATGCTCATGCACGGGTTCATCGGGAGAGTAAAGAAACAGGAGCCGAAGCTTTCGGTGGAAGTGGATGAAGCCCGCTGGATCCCATGCGAAGAAGCGGAAGCATACATGTATCCCGACATGCCGGGCAACGCCCAGTACGGAACATATAAGAAATTCATGGCAGCAAGACGATAGTAAAAGACGAAAAGACCCGGGTTCAGTTCATTCAGATTCCCGGGCTTTTTTTAATACGAAAAGGTCCGGGTTCAGTTCATTCAGATTCCCGGGCTTTTTTTAAATACGAAAAGGTCCGGAGACGGTGCTCTCCGGACTTTTTTTGTCTGGCGAAAGACTGTTATTTATCGCTGACTTTCTTCCATTCTTTGTCGTAAATATCTTTTGAGATCTCGCCGTTGTCGAGCTTCCGCTCGATACAAAGCTGCAGTGCTTCGATCATGACGGAAAGCTGCTCCAGTGTGTGCTGGGAGTGGACAAGCTCCGGGATCTCATCATCGTCGATGACATTGTCGGCGGTGATGCGGACCAGCATTTTTTCGATGTCGCCGACTGCGTAGATGGAATTGAGCAGCCCCAGGATGATGCTGGGAAGTTCGGAATCCTTCACCTCCGGCACGTACTGGCGGCCGATCTCGCAGGCGCTGTTGCAGTAGTAGTTACAAAGCTCCGGCGCTTTATAGACATCGGACATTATCAGTACGTCCTGTGGGTTGGGGATCTG
>CAMCER010000074.1 GCA_945873875.1 uncultured Clostridia bacterium | reverse complement strand
TCCGTAGCCTTCCACGCCTTCTGTGATGGAGTCGCCTGCAATGACGCAGCCTTCGAAGATCTTTCTGAAGTCGGCGTTTTCCAGATCGTTCTCATCCACATCCTCAGCTCGCTCCACATCTTTTATGGCCTTCTGATTGGCCGTCAGAGACTGCTTTTCCATCTTCTCCAGTTTCGCTACATTGTCAGCGATGACCTGGCTTTGTCTGTGAGCTCTGATAACGAAAAATATCGCAAGAGCAACAGCTATCGCGATGAGAATACATATAGTCCTTTGAAATGATCTATCACGTATCGAAATTCTCACAGTACACCTCGTTTTTTGACTTATCCATTGTATCATCAGGTGCATGTCATGTAAAGGTACAGACGGCACTTAAAGATTGAAATCTGCACTGAAACAGAGTAAAATCTATACTGAAGAAAAATGCGAAAAAATCAGGGAGCCGCGCCGGCAAAGGGCGCGGGAGGCTGATTAAATAGAGGAGAAAAGAACATGGAAAAAAATCTGGCAAAAACATACGATCCCAAATCCTTTGAAGACAGGATATATGAGATGTGGGAGAGCAAAGGCGCATTCAGGGCAGAGGTTGATAAGAATAAAAAGCCTTTCACCATAGTCATGCCGCCTCCGAACATCACAGGACAGCTTCATATGGGCCACGCTCTGGACCAGACTCTGCAGGACGCCCTGACCAGGTTCAAGAGAATGCAGGGATACAGCGCGCTGTGGCTGCCGGGAAGTGACCATGCAAGCATCGCTACTGAGGTAAAGGTAGTCGATAAACTCCGTGAAGACGAGGGAAAAGAAAAAGAGGATATAGGAAGAGAAGCATTCCTGGAGAGAGCCTGGGAGTGGAAACGCATATACGGCGGAAAGATCACCAAACAGTGCAGGAAGCTGGGAGACTCCTGTGACTGGAGCAGAGAGCGCTTCACCATGGACGAAGGCTGCAACGCCGCAGTAAAGGAGTTCTTCATCAGACTGTATAAGAAGGGTCTGATCTACAGAGGAAACCGCCTGATAAACTGGTGCCCTGTATGCGGCACATCACTGTCAGATGCTGAAGTCGAGCACGAGGATAAGAAGGGCCAGTACTGGTACTTCAGATATCCTGCTGAAGACGGCGGAGAAGGCATCGTAGTTGCGACCAGCCGTCCGGAGACCATGTTCGCCGATGAGGCTATTGCTGTTTCACCGGGAGATGAGCGTTATGAAGGTATGATAGGAAAGAAAGTCATCCTGCCTATAGTCGGAAAAGCTATCCCGGTCATCGAAGATGAATACCCTGACCCGGACAAAGGTACAGGCGCTGTAAAGATCACGCCGGCCCACGATATGAACGACTTTGAAGTAGGTCAGAGACACGACCTGCCCAGCCCGTCATGCATCAATAAAGACGCGACCATGAATGAACTGGCTGGTAAATATGAAGGAATGGACCGCTACGAGTGCAGGAAAGCCTGGGTAAAGGATCTTGAGGATGCAGGTTATCTGGTAAAGATCGAAGATCTGGATATCCCTGTAGGCGAATGCTACAGATGTCATACAGTAGTAGAGCCCATGCTCTCAGAGCAGTGGTTCGTAGCTATGGAAGAGCTGGCTAAGCCGGCAATAGAAGCGGTGAAGAAGGGCGACCTGACTCACGTTCCTGACAGATTTGAAAAGATATATCTCCACTGGCTGGAGAACATAAAAGACTGGTGCATCTCAAGGCAGCTGTGGTGGGGCCACAGGATCCCGGCATACTACTGCCAGGAATGCGGCGAGATTATCGTAGCATCAGATGCGCCGGATAAATGCCCTAAGTGCGGAAGTACAGATATCGTCCAGGATGAGGACGTGCTGGACACCTGGTTCTCATCAGCACTCTGGCCTTTCTCGACACTTGGATGGCCGGAAAAGACAGAGGAACTGGAGTACTTCTACCCTACAGATGTGCTGGTAACAGGTTATGACATCATATTCTTCTGGGTAGTCAGGATGGTATTCTCAGGACTGGAGGTCATGGGCGATGTGCCGTTCAAATACGTATATGTACATGGTCTGGTAAGAGACGCACAGGGACGCAAGATGAGTAAATCCCTTGGAAACGGCATAGACCCGCTGGAGATCATAGACCAGTACGGAGCTGACGCTCTGCGCTTCATGCTGACCACAGGCATCACCCCGGGCAACGACATGAGGTTCAAGGAAGACAGACTTGAATCAGCAAGGAATTTCGCCAACAAACTCTGGAACGCTTCCAGATTCGTTATCATGAACCTGCAGGACGAGCAGGGCGAGTTCCTGCCCATGGCAGAAGGCGGCGCAGCGCTGAAAGATGAAGACAAGTGGATGATATCCAGAGTCAATGACGCGGCGCGTTATGTGACAGACGCCTTTGAGAAATTCGATCTGGCTCTTGCCGGACAGAGAGTGTATGACGTTATCTGGAACGAGTACTGCGACTGGTACATCGAGATAGTAAAGAGCAGGCTCTACGGCGATGATGAAGAGGATAAGAAGGTAGTAAGAAGCGTGCTGGTAAGGACTCTGAAGGACATGCTCCGCATGCTCCATCCTTTCATGCCGTACATAACAGAAGAGATATGGACATACCTTCCTAAAGAAACCGATCCGGATAACCCGGAAGGCTTCCTGATAAAGGAAAAGTGGCCGGTATTTGTTCCGGAAGAGGAATACGAGAAAGAATCTGCAGTCCTTTCCGCAGCTATGGAAGCTATAAGAGCTATAAGAAATATCAGAGCTGAGGCAGAAGCATCGCCGAAGAAGAAGCTGACAGCGTTCATCGTAGCCAAAGAGGCACGTGAAAAACTGGAAGCAGGCAGAAGATATATCTGCGATATGGCGAACATCACGGAGATAACCTTTGCCGACGACAGAAAAGATGTGCCGGAGGATGTAATGACAGCAGTCATCGACGGCGCGGAGATATTCATACCTCTCGATGAACTTGTCGACTTTGAGGCAGAGAAGGAAAGACTTGCAAAGGAGAAGAAGAGACTGGAAGGCGAAGTCGCAAGGACTGAGAAGATGCTCAGCAATCCGGGATTCGTAAATAAAGCTCCGGAGAAGAAGATAGCAGAAGAAAAAGAAAAACAGGCTAAATATAAGGACATGCTGGAGAAGGTCTGCGAGAGACTTTCAATGATAGAGGAAAAACTGAAATGAGCAGTGCTGCAGAAAAGCGAATAGCCGGGTTCCACAGGTTCGGAAGCGTCCTGGGCCTTGAGAGGATCAGTATGCTCTGTGAAAAACTGGGCAGTCCCCAGAAGGGCATGAAGGTCATCCACGTGGCAGGCACTAACGGCAAGGGATCCGTCTGCAGAGCCATTTATGAGGTCTTTCAGGAAAACGGTTTTCGTACAGGCCTTTATATATCCCCCTTCATCGAACGGTTCAACGAAAGGATCGTCTTCGACGGGGAGGAGATCTCGGATGAAGACCTGGACAGGATAACCGATCTGGTCATAGAAAAAAGCGATGAGATGGTGGCAGAAGGTCATGATTCGCCTACTGAATTTGAAGTGGTCACAGCTGTGGCGCTGGTCTACTTCAGCCAGAAAAATGCCGATTACGTGGTCCTTGAGACAGGGCTTGGCGGAAGAGGCGATTCCACCAACGTCATCGACAAGCCGCTGGTGAGCATCATAACATCCATCGACTACGACCACATGGAGCGTCTGGGATACAGCCTGGAGGAGATCGCGGCGGAAAAGGCCGGCATCATCAAGGAAAATGTGCCGGTAGTAGTCAACGTGGCTCATGAAGAGGCGCTGAAGGTCATAGCGAAAAAATCCTACGAGAAGAATGCCCCTCTCACAGACGTGAGCAGGATGAAGATGGAAGTAAAGGATACATCTCTGGAAGGCCAGTGCCTGGACTTCTTTGCTGACGGAAAAGTCTACAGAGATGTTGAGATATCCATGCCGGGAGCCCATCAGGCCGAAAACGCGAAGACGGCCCTGGCTGCGCTTGAGGTCCTGCGTCAGAGACGCCTTGTAGATCTGGATATGGAAAAGGTGCTTTCAGGCATGAAAAAAGCAGTCCAGCCGGCAAGGATAGAAGTCATCAGCACAGATCCGCTGGTGATACTGGACGGGGGACATAACAGATCCGGCGCCCAGGCTCTCATAGAGACAGTAAAGGATATCTTTTCAGAAGATATGAAGATATCAATGGTAGTGGGCGTCCTGCGTGACAAGGACGTTAAAGGCATAATGGACGTCTTCGATACCGCCGCAGACAGCTACATCCTTACAGAAATAGATAACCCCAGGACTGTGACAGCAGACATGTGGCCTGGATATATGGAAGGAAGGAACATTCCCTTCGAGGTGATAAAATCGCCGGCGGAAGCAGTGCAGACAGCACTGGCCCGGCAGAAGGATGAATGCCTCATCATAGCAGGTTCTCTTTATCTGGCAGGCCAGGTAAGGGGACAGCTCATAAGAGCGCTTAAGTGTGAGAAGTGAAGACACCGGGAAAGAAGGCAGGAAATGGGAGAGAAAAAGAAAAACAAAGTTCTTTTGTTCTATAATGCGCACTCGGGAAACGGTGCGTTCAAAAACAATCTGGACTATGTGATAGGAAAATTTCAGGAAAAGGGTTTCAGGATCACTCCGGTCAGAGCCGGCAGCGGCAATCCGCTGGATCAGGCGCTGAAGGAGATAGATCAGGACGAGTATCGTCAGATCATCGTTTCAGGCGGTGACGGGACCATCAATGTATGCGTGAACCAGATGGTGAAAAACGACATCCATCTGCCGCTGGCTATATTCCCTGCAGGGACGGCCAACGACTTTGCGTATAATTTCGGCGTTCCGGCAGACGTGAGGAAGATGGTGGACATCGCACTGGGAGATCATCTGGTGGAAGCAGACGTAGGCAAAGTCAACGACAGATATTTCATTAACGTTGCAGCCATCGGGAACCTGGTGGACGTGAGTCAGAAGACAGACCCGAGACTGAAGAACACTTTAGGGACCATGGCCTACTATCTTAAAGGGATATCAGAAGTGCCGGCTTTAAAGCCGCTTCCCATGAAATTCATTACAGATGATGATGTCTTTGATGAAAAGATATACTTCATGGTAGTCATGAATGGAAAATCCGCAGGCGGCTTCAAGAAACTTGCTCTTGAATCGTCTATCAATGACGGGCTTTTAGATGTGATGATAT
>CAMCER010000073.1 GCA_945873875.1 uncultured Clostridia bacterium | reverse complement strand
TCACACGAGGTTTTCCTGCATGGTCGTCGCCAGACATCAGGCCTGCAGGTGAACCTGAGCTGACGGTCGCGCTGCTTTACGCAGCCATTGCGAACTGATTATTTGTCTTTTTAGCGTTTATTTTAACGTGCCCTTTTTAACGCAGACTGAGCAAACTGCGACCCGCTTATCCTGATTCTACACTCCCGTCGAAACCAGAAACATCCCCACGTCTTTATTTATCAGTCGTTCTTCGCTTCTTCGATCTTCATTTCCAGCTCTGCGATCTGACTTTTAAGTTCATCGATCTCCTTGCAGTAAGCTTCCACCTCTTCATTGAAGATATTGCCTCTCAGATGCTCATAGTGATACTTCCCGATTTTTTTCTCCACATCATGGATATCAGATCTTCTTGAAGCGATCTTCGCCTTATACTTTCCTATTTCGATGGCATCGCCTGTCATATCGGCTGCTTTCTCACCGAGCTTCTTTGCTTTTTCAAAAAAATCTCCCATATCGTCCTCCTGCCTCTTTTGAGGCGTTTTAAAGATCAGTCACTTCAGAAACGCTTCGCCTGACGCATCTTCTTATCTGCGTCCTTTTTAGCCAGAGCCTGACGCTTATCGTAGAGCTTCTTTCCCCGCGCCACTGCAAGTTCCATCTTGGCCCGGCCGTCTCTGTTTATGTATACCTTAAGAGGTATCAGCGTCGCGCCTTTTTCTTTAGTGAGTCCTATAAGTTTGCTGATCTCTTTTTTATGCATCAGAAGCTTTCTGGGTCTCAGCGGGTCCACATTGAACCGGTTTCCCTGTTCATACGGACTGATATTCATGCCGTATACGAACACTTCTCCGCCTGTGATCCTGGCATAGCTTTCCTTGATGCTCACCTTGCCCTGCCTGATAGATTTTATCTCTGTGCCTGTCAGCACCAGTCCCACTTCATAAGTGTCGTCGATAAAATAATCATGGCGTGCTTTTTTATTGTTAGCTGCTAGTTTTATATCCTTTTTCATTATATCACAAAGCTTCCTCTACAGAAGGCATATCTCACTTATGGGCCAGAGTCTGACAAAGGCCTTGCCTACCACTGAGTCCTGATCCACCAGACCCACCTCTTCAGACCTGCTGTCTATGCTGACCAGTCTGTGGTCTCCCATCACGAAGAGTTTTCCTTCCGGCACCTTCAGGTCCGTGACCTCTCCGGGGGTGCCGCCTGCTTCGATATAGCTTTCATTCTGCACTTCACCGTTGAGATATACTTTCCCGCCTTCAATGGTCACAGTATCTCCGGGCACTGCGATGATGCGCTTTATCAGGAGTTTGTTACCTTCGCTGTCACCGCTTCCGTCTTCTGCTTTAAGCCCGGAATGGAATATGATTATATCCCCTCTTTTCACATCTCCGAACTTATACTGCATCTTGTTCACCAGCACGTAGTTTCCGTCGTAGAGAGTCGGCTCCATGGAGCTTTCCCTTACGATGGTCGGTTTGATTATGGCGGTTATTATAAGCACTATGACCAGTGCTATTATTATATCTCTTATAAGAGCCTTCATCTTCGGCTTCCTCCTGCCTGAACTGTCAGTTTCTTTCTGTCTTCTTTATTAGGTCGTCTCTTTCCCCGCACGCTGCGCCGTGAAACATATCCTCTGCTTCTTTTCTGCTTATCCCAAGGAGCTTTTCAAGGGCTTTTTCCATCATCTGCGGCAGCTCCGCCTCGAAGCTTCTTCCTTCAAGGCAGCCAAGTGGCTCTTCCATCTCCCTGAACACGAGCCTGCACGCGTGGAGCAGCTGGGTAGTTATCCCCAGTTTCTTTTTTATAATTTCATTGGTCTTCTTATCGCCGTATTTCGCATCTCCGATCAGCGGATATCCAGCCTGAGCCAGATGAGCCCTGATCTGATGGGTCCTGCCCGTCATGAGCCTTACCATGACAAAGGCATAACCATTGCGGCACGCGAGAGGCTTTACTATGGTCTCTGCGCTTTTTCCTCTCTCCTGCTCATCTGAAAGCACCCGGGTCATGTTGCGTTTCTCATCTTTTTCCAGTCTGCCGGACAGTCTCAGTTCTTTCTCAAGCTCGCCGGATACGATAGTGAGATAATACTTCTCGATCCGGTCTTTGTCACTGAAAGCGCTACTCAGTGCCTTCATAGCAGCGGAAGTCTTGCCGAACACCACCAGACCGGTGGTATTTCTGTCCAGTCTGTTAGCTGATGCTATGCGGAATACTTTTTCTTTTTCTTCGTCGTATGTGCCGGAACTTTCCAGATACCCCTTTACCTGATTCACCAGCGTCCGCCTCTTCTCTCTGCTGTCCCCGTGAGTCAGCAGACCGAAGGGCTTGTCGGCAACTAATATATTATCATCTTCAAAGACTATATTAAACTGCTTTTTTACAGGTGCAGTCTTCTTTCTGCCGCCGGTCAGAGCCTTAAGTTCCTCCTGGCTGATATAGATGCTCAGCACATCGCCTTCTTTAAGCTCAGTCTCTATATGCGCACGTTTCCCGTTGACCTTCACATCTTTTCTGATCATCCTGTAGATCATGCTCAGCGAGGCGTTCCTCAGGTATTTTCTCATGAAACGGTCGAGACGCTGCCCGCCGTCATTTTTCGTGATAGGCACATTTATCATAAATTAGATTATACAACACCTGCCGCTGCTGTGTGAAGAAATCTTCATAAAAAAATACGCCTGCAGGCTTTATAAAACCACCGGATATATGTTAAATTGTTTATAGGGATAAGGAGGGAATAATGAGAAGTTTCAGAGATTCTTTTTACGACAAAAGCGACGTGTTCATAGCGTTCATCATAATAGCCGCAGCGGCAATAGTAATAGCACTCAGGATAAATGCCATCATGGAATATCCTAGCACTCTGGCTGATACCAATGCTGATGTCAAAGCCCAGGCAGAAGAGACGGCAGACAAGACATCTGATACCAGCGCTGATAAGACTTCTTCATCAGACAGCCAGGCTTCAGAAAACGATAAGAAATCATCAGACAGCAGTGCTTCATCTTCAGATAAAAAGGATTCAGACAAGTCCTCATCTGACAAAAAGTCGTCTGACAAGAAGTCATCTGATAACAGCAGCTCTTCCAGTTATGTGACCATCAAGATCACGGACCTGGATTCATCTGCAGACATCACGGCCATGCTGAAAAAAGAAGGCCTGATCAAGTCATCAGAACGTTTTGAGCAGACGCTGAAGGATAATAAATTAACTACTAAACTGAAATCCGGAAGCTTTAAGATAAAGAAAGGCGCATCTGTCAAGCAGATCATTAAACAGCTTACCGGTGAAAGCATATGATGATATATCCCGTCACATAAAATGTGGCGGGTTTTTATTAAACCCGTCTGTCATAACCGGGCATGGCGGTGTATAATGTAACTGGCCGACCTGTGTATATGCGGCGGTTTTCACATCGCGCAAAACGGCAGAAGACCGCTTAAGGCACATGCACTTTATGTGATAATCATTATAAGGAGGATTTTATGGCTTTAGTAACTTCAAAGGAAATGTTTGCAAAGGCGCTGAAAAAGGATTATGCGATTGGAGCATTCAATGTCAACAACATGGAGATCATCCAGGGTATCGTACAGGCTGCACAGGCTGAGAACACAGAACTCATCCTTCAGGTATCCGCAGGTGCCCGTAAATACGCCAAGCCGGTTTACCTGCTGAAACTGGTGGAAGCAGCTATCGAAGATACTGGTCTTGACATCTGTCTTCACCTGGATCACGGCGAAGACTTTGAGATCTGCAAAAAATGCGTCGACGACGGTTTCACTTCTGTCATGATCGACGGTTCCAAGCACCCCTTCGAAGAGAATATAAAAATGACAAAGGAAGTCGTAGACTATGCCCACGACAAAGGCGTAGTAGTCGAAGCTGAACTGGGAAAACTGGCCGGCATCGAGGACGCAGTGAACGTAGCTTCAAGAGACGCAACATTCACAGTTCCGGAAGAAGCTGCTGAATTTGTTGAGAAAACAGGCGTAGATTCACTGGCTGTAGCCATCGGTACCAGCCACGGCGCATATAAGTTCAAGGGCGAGCCTGCACTTGATTTCGAAAGACTTAAAAAGATACATGAGCTTATCCCTGACACACCTCTGGTGCTCCACGGAGCAAGCACCGTCCTGCCTGAGTTCGTAGACAGATGCAACCAGTACGGCGGCAACATCCCGGGAGCCAAAGGTGTTCCTGAAGATATGATCAAGGAAGCTTCAAAGCACGGCGTATGCAAGGTCAACATCGATACTGACCTGAGGCTGGCCATGACTGCAGAGATCAGACGCTTCATGAAAGAAGAGCCTGCTGAATTCGACCCGAGAAAGTATCTGGGACCTGCCCGTGATGCTATCCAGAGAATGGTGCAGCATAAGATAAAAGACGTGCTCAACGCATCCAATATCAAATAAAGAAAAGGAACGCACCATATGCTGGCATACATAGGTGCCCCGTTTTACTTCGGGGCCTGCGCCCTGATACTCATATATCTGATAAAGTGGATAACGGCTTGCTGCGGCAGCAGAAACAGCAAGCCGTTAAATATTATCGTGTCTGTTATCTTCATACTTCTGGCAGCGACTCCGATACTGGCCTTTTTCTGGCCTGTATCACCTGTAAGAAGACTCCTGTCGATAACAGGCTATTTCTGGTTCTCAGTATTCATCTACGCTCTGATGATCACAGTCCTTTTCGGCATCATCACCTTCATAGTAAAAAAGGCGAAAAAAGTGCCGAAGCACACGCCTGTTTTTTCGCGGCGTATAAAAATCCTGGCCGGTACTCTTGCCCTCGCCCTTATAATTGGCGTCAGCTTATATGGCTCATTCCACGCTAAGGATATAAAGACGAGGGAATTCAGCGCGCAGATACCTAAAGCATGCCAGACTGCTGATAAACTCAATGTGGTGCTGATCTCAGACATACATCTCAGCGCCAGCATAGGTCCTGAGTCTGTGAAAGACATGGTATCTGTCATAAACAGCATGGATCCGGACATAGTATGTGTCGCAGGAGACATATTCAGCAACGATTTTGACGAGATCAGCGATCCTGCAGCTGTCGCCGCAAATTTCAGAGACATAAAAAGCACTTACGGCGTATACGCATGCTACGGGAACCACGATGTGGATGAGCCTATCCTGGCGGGATTCACTTTCTCAGGATCGAAAAAGCACCCGCTGAGCGATCCCAG
>CAMCER010000072.1 GCA_945873875.1 uncultured Clostridia bacterium | reverse complement strand
CCTATGAAGTCTTTTACGGAGTCGTGTTGCACTTAGTTTGAGAACTCAAGTATGAGAAAAGCGGTTAAAAAATATTCAATAGAAGGCTCGGTTTTGCGCTGAAAAGCGGCAAAAGTCGAAAAAATTGGATTTTGTTAGAAAAACAAAGGTGAAACCCCACATCTTTTAACCGCAAAAAAATATATAAAAAAAGCGGTTAAAAAATATTCGATACAGGTTCGGCTGGGGCTGAGGATGGTTAGTATCCTCCGGAGCTTACAGGGGTCCGAACCTGGCGAGGATCCTCCGGAGCCTAAAGAGGTCCGAGTCTGGTCAGTATCATTTCGATGTCTGATGCGGTTACGACTCTGGGGTTGGTCCTGGTGCACACGTCATCGAGAGCAGCCTGTATCATGTCCGGCATTTTAGCACGGAGATCTTCAGGGTCGATGCCCAGGCCTTTCAGTACAGGGGGCATGCCGAAACTGAGTTTCATGGATTCTGCCGCTCTTGCAAGTGATGAGACTGCAGTGTGGATATTGGCATGAGGCAGCCCTGCCAGTTTTGCTATGCGCTGGAGTTTCTTCGCGCAGAGTGTGGGCTCGCTGCTGTCCAGGTGGGCGTTGAAGCGGATGGCTTCAGCAAGGACCATGGCATTGCTCCTGCCGTGGGATATATGGAATTTGGCGCCGATCTGGTGCGCTATACTGTGGCAGATGCCTACGCTGGCTATGTTGAAGGCCATGCCTGCGAGGCAGGCTGCGTTATGTACTTTTTCACGGGCTAAAAGATCGCTGCCGTCTTTATATGCTTTCGGAAGGAACCTGAAGAGAAGGCTGACAGCTTTCTCTGCCAGGGCATCTGTGAAATCCGTTGCTTCCACTGACATGTATGCTTCCAGAGCATGCGTCAGCGCGTCCATGCCTGTATCCGCCGTTATTTCCGGCGGCATGCTCATGACGAGTTCAGGATCAAGGATCGCTGTCATAGGCTGCAGCGACTGATCTATGAGAGGGTATTTCACTCCTTCTTTTGCGTTGGTTATCACTGAGAATTTAGTGACTTCAGAGCCTGTCCCGCTGGTGGTGGGGATGGCGAAGCATTCTTCGATATTCGCAAGGCTGAGTCTTGATGCGATCTCACGTATGGCTTTGGCCGCGTCGATGGCAGAGCCTCCGCCCAGAGCTATCATCACATCTGCTTTGCATTTTGCCAGGCATTGTACACCTTCGGAGATGATCTCGATAGGAGGGTCAGGCACGATGTTGCTGAAGATGTCCACGGTGCATCCTTTAAGATGTGAGATGATCTTTTCAGTCATGCCTGATGAGACCATGAACTCATCGCATACGATGAGGACGTGGCGGTCAGTCACCTGATCCAGCCTGTCCAGACTGTTTTTTCCGAAATATATATCTGTGCTGATATTGAATTCCTGCATGTGATGCCTGCTTTCTCTTCTCACCCTTTGAGTACGTACATGATAACACACGAATGTGGTTGAACGCATCCGTTTTTTAAGATAAAATCAATAATAATATGTCTTAAAAACAAGGAGGAAAATCATGGATGCATTACAGTGCATAGGCACACGCCACAGTTGCAGAAAATTTGCAGACAAAGAAGTAACTAACGATACTATCGTAAAACTCATGGAAGTAGTAAAGAACGCTCCTACATGGAAGAACGTGCAGGAAGTCCGTTACTATGCAGTAAGAAATGAAGAACTGAAAAAAAGGATCGCAGAAGAAGCAGTTCTGGGATTCGCATATAACACCAAGACCATATCAAGAGCACCGGTACTCATGGTAGAGACAGTAGTAAGCGGCATTTCAGGATATGAGAAAGACGGAACACCGACTACGCCGCAGGACAACCACTGGCAGTCATTCGACGCAGGCATCTCAGCAGGAACACTTGAACTGGCAGCATTCGCTACAGGGCTTGGTTCTGTTATCATGGGTATCTATGATGACGCAGTAGTAAAAGGTATCCTGGATATACCTGATGATCAGACAGTTACAGGACTGATCGCTTTAGGATGGCCTGCTGCAGAAGGAGAAGGCCCTGAGAAGAAGCCGGTAGAGGATATTCTTTCATTCAGAGACTGAATAACTGATCATAAGAGCGGAAGGAGCTAAGAATAAATAATGGGTCTGTTCAACTGGATAAATAAAAAAGCAAAGGCAGAAGAAAAAGCCGGGTCTGAAGAGAAAAACATCTTCAAAGTGACTAAATCAAATAAATGGATACAGTCTGTGGCCGACAAGACCGGATGGGACTATGATACGGCGAAGGCCAGGATGAATGAAGCAAAAGAAAAGTATGACATAAAATTTGCCGAATACGACAGATTCGATTTCTTTGATGTGCCTGAAGAAAAACGCAAACAGGCAATGGTAAAGATACTTGACCGCCGGAAGAAGAATCAGGCCAGAAAAGAGCACTGCATCAGAGTCACTGTAGAGAATACGGGCTGGAGCGAGAAAAAGGCCGAAAAAGAGATCAGAAACGCAAAGAAACTGACAGGCGCTAAATACGCAGAATATGAAAAGTACTCACTCTGGAACTATACACCTGAGCAGCTTCCTGCTGTGTGGAAGACCATAAAGGAAGGCAATGAAGCCAGTCTGAACATGCCCGAAAGGCCCTTCGGCACCAAGATATCCTCCATCAGCGATGAGGGTATAGAGTTTTACTGGAAAAAACTTGAGAGAGTATCGGGATACGAGATATACAGATCATATGATGAAAAAGGTCCTTTTGAACTTCTGAAACGGATCGAGAACAGAAGAAAGGGAACATATAAGGACACGTCTTTCGACCATGAGAAGAAAGAAGTGTTCTACAGGATGCGCACATTCCTGACTGACGATGAGGGAAAGACCGATTACAGCTCATATACAGAGCCAAAGGCGGCGCAGTTCAGAGAAGAGCTGGAGCCGGAACGCGAAGTAACATATATGTACTCGCAGACCAGCAGACCTTTCAGGGCCTTTGTCGGATGGGGCGAGGCCGCAGGTCCGTCCTGGACATCTGATAATGAGTCAGTGGCAAAGGTCTCCGCAGACGGCACAGTGGAGGCTGTAGCTGAAGGTGAATGCGTACTCACATGTCAGGACAGCGCATCAGGCATGGAGTGTCAGACCAGAGTCGTAGTCGACAGAAAGGCTCCGGAGCCTCTTTCAGAGATCACCTCACGCTATGAGCCTGATCCTGAGACGGGCATCTGGAAAAACAAAGACGCAAAAATGACCAATGAGGCTGTCATCACCATGGTCGGAGACATGATGTGCGGCCAGAAACAGATGAACACTCAGAAGACTGAAAACGGCTGGGATTTCAGAGACAGCTTTGAATTTGTCAGGAACAGATTCCTGGAATCAGATCTTGCTGTCGGCAATCTCGAGACCCTGCTTGCGGCAGGATGGCCGTACATGTCTGACGAGGTATATATCAATAATTTCAACAACTGCAACGCTCCGGCAACATATCTTGACGCTGTTAAATACGGCGGTCTGGATGCAGTAGTGCTTGCAAACAACCACAACTGCGACGGCGGGCCGAGAGCGCTGAAAGATACCATTGAGCAGGTCGGAAAGTACAGATTCGCACATACAGGAGCTTTCACATCGGCTGATGAAAAGCGGTATTTCATAGCTGACGTCAACGGCATCAGAGTCGGGTTCCTGGCGTATATGTCTAAATTCACCGGTTTCAACGGAAAAGAGAAAGAATGGGATAAAGCTGATCAGGAGGCCATGCTAAGTGTATTCACCCCTGAGAAGGCGCAAAAGGATATAGAAGCCTGCAGGGCAGACGGGGCAGAGTACGTCATAACGTACATGCACTGGGGCCTCAAGAACTTCAAGACTGTATCTGACAGGCAGAAGCAGGAGGCAGGAGAAGCAGCAAACGCGGGAGCAGATATGATAATCGGATCGAACCCCCACGTGCTCCAGCCTTTTGAGGTGCTCACTGACGATACAGGAAGAAAGGTGCCGTGCTACTATTCCCTGGGCAACTTCCAGTCCATCATGAATCAGGTTCCCGGAAACAGGGAGTCTCTCATCGTAAGGATAAGGCTCAGAAAAGATGAAAGCGGCAAAGTCATCCTTGCTGAGAATGACTATCTTCCGTGCAATACCTTCACCACTATTGAAGGATGCCACTGGGCGCCGGTATCTCTTGCAGATACGCCGGATGCAGGTATCACTGAAAAGGAAAGGTGCGGTATAGCACAGAACATCGCAGAGCTTATCGGCTTTGAAAGCAATTCGGTGAAGAGACTGTTCTTCAGAAAGACTGTGGATAAGACCGGATGGGAGAAACGCGAAGCATACAGGAACATAGAATACATATGCAGGGAAAAAGGTGTCACTTACGCTGACGTGTACAGGAAAAGCCTGTATAAGGAGTTCAAAAGCGAAAGAGCTGATGAACTGAAAGCCTTCATCGACAGCGGAAAAGCGATCCCGGATATCCATGTGGATATAGATGAGAAGGAATTTGAGGCTGTCTGCTATTCAGACAGGCAGAAGAGAGCATGGGAAAAGATCTGCAGCGGCGAGATCACTTTAGATGTACTCTTTGATTACATGCAGCTGAAACTGCCTGAGGACCTGAAAGATAATAAAGAAAACTACGCCGGCAGGATCAAGTGCAGGCCAAGAGGCCTTGGCCGGAACAATGTCCAGATATGCCTGAGGAAAGTGGATGTGCAGCCTGAGATCGCTAAAAAGAAAGATACGGTATGTGTCATAGGGCTTCCTTCCCTGAGCGAGGATTTCGAGGAAGCAGGGCTTGAGTTCATACCGTGCGGCGAGGCAGGAAGCTACGTCCTGGATCTTTCCGCGCATCAGAGAAGGCAGCAGAGAGCGAAGGTGGTAGGAATATCCGGAAGCATAGGCAAGACCACCACTACCGACATGATCGGCGACGTCCTGCGGCCTGCCATGAACATGTATAAGATAACCGGAAACCAGAATACCAACTGGCAGATATGCGAGTTCGTATATAATCTGAAACCGGAGACAGATTCATATGTACAGGAGGCGTCGGGCTCATTCCTGGGACAGCTTGAAAAAAGTTCATATGTCCTGAACCCTGACGTTTTCGTACTGACTAATATAGGAAACGGACATCTGGAGAATTACGACGGAAAACGGCAGCTGCTGCTCTATGAAAAGCTGGCCTTTGACAGGCACGCGGCAGACGGG
>CAMCER010000071.1 GCA_945873875.1 uncultured Clostridia bacterium | reverse complement strand
GGACACAGACCTGCCGTAGAAGATTACATTCTAACCGGAAAGCTCTATTGCGGCTGTTGCAAGCAGCAGATGATTGGCAGTTCCGGAACCTCAGGAACCGGCAATACCTACCGCTACTATATCTGCAAATCCCCACGCAACCGCTGCAATAAGAAAAATGTTCCAAAGGATTTTATCGAGGATCTCGTTATTGATGCCTGCAGAAAATGCCTTACAGATGAGGTGATAGATGAAGTCATCAAGACAGTTACAGAGCTTAACAGGCGTGACCGTGAGAGTTTGGAAATCATACGTCTGAAAGATGAAATCAACTCTCTGGAGAACAAGATTGAAAAACTGATTAATGAGATAGAAGAAGGCCTTGGCTCGTCAAGAGTGGCGAAACGATTATCGCAAAGAGAGGAAGAACTGAAATACCTGCAGCAGTGTCTGAAACATGAAGAAGCTAAACAGTGTACAATACAGCCAGAAATGGTGAGAAATTTCATGCGCAAGCTCCGAAGAGGGACATATGAAACACTGGAATATCAAAAGATGCTGGTTCACATTTTTGTGGATAAGATATTTCTTTATGACGATCACTTCACATTATTGCTGAATAACAATAAAAAGCGTGCAAATACAAGTAAAGCAGAAGTTGAAACCATAGAAGAGTACTTTGCAGGAGTAAGTTCTGATACAGAAGAATGCAGTGTACCAAAGTAAACGAGATAGGCCTTGCCTATCTCGCTTTACTTTTTTGTAATTCAGCAGGGGTTCGAACCCGGAAGGGCGCGACCGTCGTGAGACAGTCCGGTGGACTGTCGAACAGGGAGCGGGTCAAGCAGGCTAAACGAGCCTGCGCAGACCGGCGGATCGCGAAGCGATACGCATAAACCCCTGATGGTGTACTAATGAACAGGTCAATCATCTATCTCTTCATAATAGTATGAATAATCGATGCCTTTTAAGAACAGTTCACGGTCGTTGATTTTTTCCGTCAGAGCGCTTTTGATCAGCTTCCTGATCAATGAAGCATCTACCGTGCTTTTTTCCATTGCTTCAAGATATGCTTTTTTGTCGATCTTCTCCCAGTCGACACACATCTTAAGCCTGTCCTTCAGCAGCATATCCAGCCATATCCTTGTTGCTCGCCCGTTGCCTTCCATAAACGGATGCGCTATGTTCATCTCCACATACTTATCAATGATCTGATCTGCATCTGCTTCAGGCATCGCTTCTATTGTCTTGAAGATCTCGTCAAAATACATGCAGTTTGCAAAAGCAAATCCGCCCTTGGATATATTTTTCGTTCTGAGCTTTCCCGCAAAATCGTAAAGACCATCGAACAAGTACGCATGTATCTGCTGTAAACCCTTTACTGTTCCGACCTCTATATCATTTAAAAACGACCCTTCATATAACTCATATGCTTTTCGTTTGCTTTGCTCATCGACAGGGTCGGACAATCCTTTCAGCCAATCGGTGACCACCTTGTGTTTTAAAGAAGGCAGCACAAATAAGAGTTCCCTGATTCCATCTTCGCTCAAAGTGTCCGTGTTATACCGCTTTCCGTCTCCAGCAGTGAGTTTCAGTTGTCTACAAAAAGCCGACAACTCCGTATGCCGCTTTTTAAGTGCATTCCAGTATACTCTGGGGTTTTTACTATCCGTAATAGCAGAGATCAGATCTACTGCAGCATACCACCAACCGGAGGTCTCATCATCCCATCTTGCTCTGACTGCTTTGTTATTAAATAATCTTATTGATGTCTTAGTTTTCATATCACTCACCAGTATTATTATAAACTCTTATAGCCCAGTTGTCTACAAAATGTAAACAACTGCGGACAGATGATGGTGTACCAATAATAAAACGGAGTACCGATGGTGCTCCGCTTTGTTATATCCAAAAACCTGTCCCCTGCTACAGGAACCTGTACTTTCCTTTCCCCTGACCTGAAACCGGAACGATAAGGCTTTTCTCCTCCATTTCGCGAAGCAGCTCGCTGCTCCGGGTCGGTTTCAGTTCAAGCACAGCCTGAACCTCTGATGTGCATGTCCTTGTTATGCAGGGGGGTCTGTGTATTCAGCAAAAGGTTTCGCAGAAACATTTCCAGATACCTGGTCGTCTCATGGACACCGTTTTTTAAATCATTATAATTAGCTCTGACAAGCGCATTTCTGAAATACCATGCATTCTCAGCAAATATATCATTTATGACATCAAATCCAAGCATCCTCAGATATTTGATGAAGAATACGGCAGTCGTTCGGGTATTCCCCTCCCGAAAAACATGTATCTGCCAGAGTCGTGAGATAAACACGGCGAGATGATGAATACTTTCGTCCATTGAAAGGCCCTGACAAGAAAAACTCTTTTCAACTGAGAGATCGTATTCTAGTGCTGCGAAGAGCTCCGTGACACTTCCGTAAAGAACTGTTGCACCGTCCAGAATCCACTCTTTTTTTGTGATGTTATAGTCCCGGATCTGTCCTGTCATCTGTATCACTTGCAGGATTCTCAGTATAGTAAGCCTGCAGAAGCGCATTTGCTTCATCAAAAGAGATCTCGCCTTCAATATTGCATGTTGCTGTATCCATAAGATAGTCAGAAGTTTTCAACCCGTCAACAGCCTGCAATCCAATGGCGGTATGCCATGCATATCCTTTATCCCTCTTTTCGGGTTCACTTTCTTTTATATACTCTTTAAACGGATCTTTTTTCATGAACATCACCTTATATGATTATATCAAAGAAGCCCGCCTATCATAACGCGACTGTCGCAAGACAGACCGGCGGATCGCGAAGCGATACGCATAAACCCCTGATGGTGTACCAATAGTAAAACGGAGTACCACCGGCACTCCGTTTTCCTGCTTGTGAAATTACTCTTCGTCTTCGCTGTATTCAAGAATGTCTCCCGGCTGGCAGCACAGCGCTTTGCAAATGCCGTCCAGAGTGGTGAACCGCACACCGCTTACCTTGCCTGTCTTGATCTTTGAAAGATTGACATTGGAGATACCGACTTTTTCTGCAAGCTCGTTCAGAGACATCTTGCGGTCAGCCATCATTCTATCGAGTCTTAATACGATCGCCATAATACCCTCCTTATAATATCTCGTCAGATTCATTCTGCAGCTCGCAGCCGTAGTCAAAGAGAAGAGATACGGCCCAGAGCAGCAATCCAATCAGGATCGCAGGAATGATGCCTGCTTCGATCAATATAACCAGTGCAACGAATACTGCGATAAACCTGATGAGTTTTACGTTTTCAGGAATGAACGGCGAGTAATCCCTGTTGATGTTCCTGAAGAGCCTGCCGATCTTTCTGAAGAGATAGGCGCAGGCGAGGGTGAACACGATGAGTATGATCAGGAAGAATACCATGGCGCTCCTGAATTCCATATTTTTTGAGAGCATCTGGAAAAGCTGGTCGCCTTCCTGTCCGCTTACGAAATATTTCACCTTTTCCGGTGCGATGAAAAGCACCGGGATAGCGGCTGCGCAAATGGCGGCGCCAACATAATTTACGATCTCAACTACTCTCGCGATGACTGCGAAGACTTTGCTTGTTTTCTGAAGTTTTACTAATTTGATTTCTTTATTCACGATGAACCTCTTTCTGCTTTTGCCTGTTTGATCTATGAAATATGTTTGTTTAGGATCCCTTCAATGCTAATTATACTCATTAATTAATGTTTGTCAACTGTTTTTTAATGTTTTACGATAAATTTTTTACAAAATAGTTAAAGCGCTGTGTTCTGAAGTATGATAATATCTATGCAAAATGGGCCGCGACCTGACGCAGAACTGCAACAAATAATGACAAAGTCTGTTAACTCTGGTTGGTTGTTTTAAGGGTAACTGCATATTACAGTATTCATATAAATCATACTGATCACACATGAGGGAATGTTATGAATATCGTAGAGATCAAAGATGTCAATAAGACTTATCCGGCCTTTAAACTGGAAAATGTCTCCTTCTCATTAGAGGAAGGCACCATCACCGGCTTTATCGGCCGCAACGGTGCAGGTAAAACCACGACGATCAAAGCCATGCTGAATCTGGTCCACGCAGACAGCGGAAAGATCTCTTTCTTCGGAATGGACCTGCACGGCCATGAGACTGAGATCAAACAAAGGATCGGCTATTCCACCGGTACCGTCAGCTGGTATCCCAGAAAACAGATCCGAAAGATCGTGGATGTTACCAGAAGCTTTTACCGCAGCTGGGATGAGGATGCCTATCGAAAATATATGGAACTGTTCGGCATCGATGAGAACAAGAAGCCCATCGAACTTTCGGATGGAATGAAGGTGAAGTTCAACCTGCTGCTGGCTCTTTCGCATCGTGCGGAGATACTGATCCTCGATGAGCCGACCAGCGGACTGGATCCTTTCTCACGCGACGAGCTCCTCGATGTGTTCACGACACTTAAAGATCACGGAGTGACGATCTTCTTTTCGACGCACATCACATCGGATCTTGAAAAATGCGCAGACAACATCGTATATATCAGCAGCGGCCAGATCAGAGCAGCCTGTCCCAAGGCTGATTTCATAAATGAACAAGGAAGATCCGGTGAAACGCTGGAAGAGGTATTTCTCAGAATGGAAAGGGAGGTCAGATCATGAATGCACTTTTGAAAAAAGAAATGCGTCTCAGCGCGCTGCTCACGTATCTGTTCATCGGCTTTGCTTTTATGACACTGCTTCCGGGCTATCCTATCCTCTGCGGCGTATTCTTTATCACACTGGGGCTCTTTCAGAACTTTCAGAGCGCCAGGGAATCCAACGACATCGTCTTTTCGGCGCTGCTTCCTGTCGCCAAGAGGGATGTAGTCAAAGGCAAGTATCAGTTCTGCATCTTCATCGAACTCTGCGGATCTTTCCTCATGGCAGTGCTGACACTCGTCCGTATGACGATCCTTTCGGGATCTGCCGTATACCAGCAGAACGCTATGATGAATGCAAATCCGTTTTTCCTTGGAACAGTTCTGCTGATCTTCGGTATGTTCAACCTGATCTTCCTCGGAGGTTTTTTCAGGACCGCATACGGCATCGGAAAGCCTTTCGTGATATATATCATCGTATGCTTTCTCATCACAGGCATCGCAGAGACTTTGCATCATATCCCGGGGCTGGAGGCGCTGAACGCATCGGGCTCTGATCATATCGCTCTGCAGCTGTCTGCGCTGCTTGCAGGTATACTGGCCTATGCACTGCTGACGTATTTGTCATATAATAAATCATGCAG
>CAMCER010000070.1 GCA_945873875.1 uncultured Clostridia bacterium | reverse complement strand
TTCTTCGGTATAGAATCATGGCTTTACAGGAAGACATCTGATCTGTCGGGAGGTCAGAAACAGATACTGAATCTGGCGTCTGTGATGAGTATGCAGCCTGAGATACTTGTACTGGATGAGCCTCTGGGCCAGCTTGATCCTGTTTCAGCGACGGAATTCATGTCCGCAGTCAGAAGGATCAACAGGGAAAACGGGATCAGTGTCATAATGACAGACCACAGACTCGAAGAAGTCATTCCGCTGGCGGACAGGCTTCTGATAATGGAAAACGGTCTAATCAGAGAAAATGGAAGGGTAAAAGATATCTGCAGGCAGGTGGTGGAAAGAAAAGACGATCTGTTCCTGTCCATGCCTGCAGCTTTGAGGGCATATACAGCCATATGCAGAGATGATCAGCGCGCTGAAGCCGATGACATCCCGATAGAAGTAAGAGACGGAAGGCTCTGGCTGGAGTCTTTATATGAAGGTTGTGAAAAACCGGTATATGCAGCAAGTACCGGCAGGCAGAACAAGAAGGGCGAAGCCCTGTTAAAATGCAGGGATATATGGTTCAGATATGATAAGAACGGGGAAGATGTGCTCAGGGATTTTTCATTTGAATTAAAACGCGGTGAGCTGTATGCGCTTATAGGAGGAAACGGCACAGGCAAAACGACAGCTCTCAAAGTCATGAAAGGACTTACAAAGCCGTACCGGGGCAAAGTCACGTCGGGCGGCAGGATATCACTTCTCATGCAGGATCCAAGAGACATGTTTGCTGAAGATACAGTCGGCAAGAACCTCATGAGAGCAGCCATAGAACACGCAGGCAGCAGGGAAGAAGCGAACAAAAGAGTCGGGGAGATATCGTCATTTATGGAGATAGAGGATATCGTAGACAGACATCCTTACGATATATCAGGAGGACAGCAGCAGAAGACAGCCCTTGCCATGGTACTGCTTACTGATCCGGATGTAATATTGCTGGATGAACCGACAAAGGGAATCGATGCTTTCTATAAGAAAAAACTGGCGCAGACGCTTAGGCAGCTGGCCGGGAGCGGTAAAGCTGTGCTGATAGTCACTCACGATATTGAATTCTGCGGTGAATATATGGATGAGTGCGGTATGCTGTTCGATGGAAAAGTCACTTCCAGCGGGTCGGTGAGAGAGGTGCTGTCAGCGAACAGATTCTATACCACAGCGGTATCAAAGATGTCAGGAAGGTTATATAAAGGCATAGTTTCGGTGGATGATTTAAAACGGGCGTATGAAGGATCAAACAGGTGAGACAACAATATATGGAGCCGAAAAGGTGAAAAACATAAGAGTATGGCTTATTGTCGTGCTTTCTTTTGTTATGGCCGGCGCAATAGTCATATATTCCGTTTTCATGAAAGAACGTCAGTTTTATCTTATATGTCTGGCTATAATGATTTTGAGCATATGTCTGTCATTTACCGGCGTTGAACTGCGAAGACCCAGGACCAGTGAAGTCATTATAGTTTCATCGATGATCGCTATAGCAGTAATAAGCCGCGCGGCTTTCTTTATGCTTCCTCAGGTGAAGCCTATAGCGGCTGTGGTCATCATAACGGGAATAGCTCTGGGACCGGAGATAGGGTTTCTCACAGGAGCGCTTTCCGCTTTTATATCAAATTTCTTCTTTGCCCAGGGACCGTGGACGCCGTGTCAGATGTTCGCATTAGGCATGACAGGTATGATAAGCGCGGCAATAATAAGAAAAAGCAGCCTTCTGCAAAGGCCGCTTCCGATAGCGCTTATCAGCGGTGCATGTACATTCGTCGTATACGGCGGGATCGTGGATCTGTGGACTGCATTCGGTTTCGCTCCAGAACCAACTCTCGGTTCGGCATTGCTGGTATATGCCAGAGCATTGCCTCTTGATGCCATCTTTGCCGTTACGACTGCACTGATACTCTTTTTCATAGGTGTTCCTCTGATCAGGAAACTTGACCGCATAAAAGTGAGATACGGAATGTTTCATTCCCGGATCTGATCAGTTGAAATATCTGAATACCCCTGTAACTTTTCCTAGTATATGGACGTCTTTAACGATGATAGGGTTCATAGTCGAGTTTTCAGGCTGGAGTCTGATGTGGCCGTCTTCCTTATAGAAAGTCTTGACTGTAGCCTCGCTTTCGAATCCGTCGATCATGGCGACTACGATATCACCGTTCCTCGCAGTGTTCTGCTGCTGTACCAGTATATAATCGCCATCCATGATGCCGGCTTCCACCATGCTTTCGCCTCTGACTGTCAGCATGAAACTGGTTCCGGATGTTACATAACGGCTGGGAACAGGGAAGGAATCCTCGATGTTTTCTTCAGCGAGAATAGGTGTTCCCGCAGCCACGCGGCCCACTACAGGAATCTCAACAACATCTGTTCTTTCAGCGTTCCGGTACTCATTTATATCCGAAGTTTCTTCTTCCGGCTCTACGATCATCAGTGCACGGGGCTTGGAAGGGTCTTTTTTGATCAGACCTTCACGCTCCAGACTGGCAAGATCCTTATGAACTGTAGATGTTGATTTTATACCAAGAGCAGCACATATCTCACGTACAGTGGGCGGGTAACCTTTATCTTTTATTTCTTCTTTCATGAAATCCAGTATTTTCTGTTCTCTTTCCTTGAGCATACTGCTACCTCCGAAGGTTATAGACATAATCTGAAACAGATAAGCGGACACATGTTCGCTTACATTTATCCATATATTAACATATGCAGGCACAAATGTAAACAGATGTTCGCAATATTTTAAATTTATTATTGTGCTTACAGGAATATAGTCTTATTAACAGTTGTTATAGCATGTTTGTTTATGTGTATTATTCATTTGACAGGGTATAAAGAGGAAAAGTTCATGAAAATGTAGTATAATACGTAAAACAGGTCGTGTGATATATCGATCGTTCAAAAGAAGGAAGGAGAAAAATATGAGTGCGAAATTCTTTAAATGCAAGACATGCGGTAATATGGTGGGTATGATAGAGAGTTCCGGCGTTCCGATCATGTGCTGCGGAGCTCCGATGGAAGAAGTAAAAGCAAACACAGAAGATGCTGCAGTTGAAAAGCATGTTCCTGCTGTAACAGTTGACGGCAGCAAGATCACAGCAGTAGTAGGCGATGTGGAACATCCTATGGCAGAAGAGCACTTCATCCAGTGGATATATCTTGAAACTGAAAAAGGAGGCCAGAGAAAAGCTCTGAAGCCCGGCGATGCTCCTAAAGCTGTATTCGCAGTTGAAGACGATAAGCCGGTGGCTGTATATGCTTACTGCAATCTCCACGGTCTCTGGAAGAAAGATATTTAAAAAACAGGAGGGAACAAATGTCAGTACTGACTATTACTAAAGACAACTTCGAAAGCGAAGTCATCAAAAGCGATAAGCCTGTCCTCATAGATTTCTGGGCAGAGTGGTGCGGACCATGCAGGATGATGAGTCCCACAGTAGATAAATTCGCTGAAGCCAATGATGATGTGAAAGTCGGGAAGATCAACGTAGACCAGGAACCGGAACTTGCGATCCAGTTCAAAGTCATGAGTATCCCGACACTGAAACTCTTCGAAGGCGGAGAGGATAAGAAGACACAGGTAGGTGTCATTTCAGCAGAACAGCTGGACGCTTTTGTAAGAGGCTAGATATGCAGGCTGCCGGACTTTCCGGCGGCCTTTTATAAACCTTAAAAAAACACTTGATTTTACATATGATGATGTGATATATTATCTTGCGTATGAAGAAGAAGTTATCCGCTTCTCACCTTTGCGGCAAGTGCGCTGCCTGGGTAAAACATGGTAAAACTACACGTTTCATGTGTTTTTGCGGCGGATATCTTTATCCGCTGTTTTTTTATGGGAGGTGTACATCATCGCTAAGGAAAATCTTATAAACGAGGAGATCCGTGATAAGGAACTGAGGGTAGTCGATACTGACGGTACCCAGCTCGGCATAATGAGCAGGAATGAGGCTCTGGCTTTGTCAGAGGAAAAGGACCTGGACCTCGTATGCATTGCTCCGAAAGCAAAACCGCCTGTCTGCAAACTGCTTGATTACGGCAAGTTCAAGTATGAGCAGCAGAAGAAAGAAAAGGAAGCCAAGAAAAAACAGAAGACTACTCAGATCAAGGAGATAAGACTGAGCGTATTCATAGAAGATCATGACATCAATGTCAAGGCCAAGACTGCGTCGAAGTTCCTTTCTGAAGGAGATAAAGTCAAAGTAAGTCTTCGTTTCAGAGGCAGAGAGAAGGCCTATACGTCCACTGGAAGAGCTGTGATGGATAAGTTCGCAGAGATCGTCGAAGAAGTGGGCACAGTTGAAAAACGACCGAAATTTGAGGGCAGGTCACTGACTATGATCATAGCCCCTAAATCAGATAAATAGATAATAAACGGAGGGAGTGTAAAACACCATGGCAAAGAACAAAATGAAGACCCACAGAGGTGCAGCTAAAAAGATTAAAACTGACCGGTTCAGGCAAAGTTAAGAGAAACAAGGCTTACAAAGGCCATATTCTTACAAAGAAAACAGCTAAGAGAAAAAGAGGTCTGAGAAAGGCAACTGTGCTTGGCAAGGCAGACCTGAAGAGAATGAAAGCAGTACTGAACAAGTAGTTAGGAGGTAAGAAAATGGCAAGAGTAAAGAAAGGGCTCAACGCTCATAAAAGACATAAAAAAGTATTAAAGCAGGCTAAAGGTTTCTACGGTGCAAAGAGCAAGGTGTTCAGAGCAGCTAACCCGGCTGTTATGAGATCACTTCGTTCAGCATATGTAGGAAGAAAGAACAGAAAAAGAGAATACAGAAGAATGTGGATCGCAAGGATCAACGCTGGCGCAAGAGCAAACGGCACCACATATTCAAGACTCATGAACGGTCTTAAGAAATCAGGTATCGATATCAACAGAAAGATGCTCGCTGAACTGGCTATCCATGACGCTGATGCATTCGCAAAGCTCTGCGAGACAGCTAAGAACGCTCAGTAACAGAGTGAAACGCCAGGATACTGACATATCATGCCTTTCCCGTTTTGTTCGGGGAAGGCATTTTTAAGCATTTTTTAAGGTGCCGAAGGTATCATCATATATATGCATATGCTCTTTAATTCCAGACGTGTATGTGGTAAAATTTTTAATTGGTGAGAGCCGGCAGGATGATACAGGCCCGGCCGGCAGAAAATGAATCATATAAAACATTTCAAGAGGCTTAAGGAGAGGAAATGAGTACGAAAAAAAGAGTATAGATCGGAGACGGGATCGCAGTTGTGGAAGCGGCTGTGATAGTCATCGAATTCAAAGG
>CAMCER010000069.1 GCA_945873875.1 uncultured Clostridia bacterium | reverse complement strand
ACCCCTTATGAAGTCTTCTACGACGCAGTGTTGCACTTAGTTTGACAATCCACGAAAAAAGAAAAAGGCAACATTTTTTGTGGGTTTGCGGGCATCTGACACTGAAAAAGCGGCAGATCAGTTTCTGCCGCTTTCCTCACTTTTTAAGCGATCGTTTTATCTGCTGCTTTCCCTGCATCTCCTGGGTCTTTAAAGCCTACAGACAAATGAGATTGCGTCCTGCGGTGCCGACGGGAACTGTATCTGATGCCAGAGTGCTTATGAGTGCTCTGGTTTTTTCATCGTCGAACCAGCTGCAGGTCTCGATGAAGGTCGCCCCTTCGATGAGAAGTTCGCGGGCGGCACGGCTTGCCATAGCCAGGCTGTCTACGAAGCGGAAACTGCAGTGAAGCGCTCCCTCGAATTCCAGAGACTGTATCTGTCCTGCGCCTTCGTCAAGGATCACCATGCCCAGTTTGCCGCCGTTTATGCGGGCCTGTGACATTTTACGCTGCTCATCACCCGTGAAGGTGACATATGAAAAGCTGATCCCGGGGCCGGCTGCTTTTGCAAGCCTTTCAGTCATGGCCTGGTCAAATGCGCTGCAGAGGTTGAAAGCCGTATAGCCTTCAGACACCAGCTGACGAACAGCAGCCTCTGCCTGATCAATAGTATTCACGCCGATGCAGGCGGTCATATCGTTTCCTTTGAAATCGACCCGGGAAGTTGCCGGATCCAGATATTCTGTCATAATGATTATTCCGTATTTGTTCATGTCAAACTCCTGATTCTGCCAGTCCTTATGTCGGTCTGAGCGGTTTTCTTATGACAACTTTAATGGTGACTGATTATATCACGCAGAGGTCAGTATGGCAAACACGGTTTCACTTTTTTATGATTTGTTATATCATTAGAAAAGCGCTTTGCAGAGCGCCTTGAAAAAACGATCAGCTGGTGCGGAGGATATGATAAAGGGAAAAGATACAGGCAATTACAGAAAAGGATTTGCTGCAGTGACCGGGGCCATGGTTTTATGGGGAATACTTCCGGTCTACTGGAAGGCACTTATCCCCATCAACTCATGGGTGATAATCATATATCGGATATTTCTGGTGCATGTGACAGCGCTGGCTTTTGCCAGGATAAGATATTCATGGGATGAGATACTTAGACCCCTTAAAGAAAACAGGAAGGTGGTATTAAGGCTCTTTTGTGCCGGGGCTGTAGTCACCCTGAACTGGAGTACGTATATCTGGGCTGTGAATGCAGGCTTTATCATACAGACCAGCATAGGATATTACATTGAACCTCTGGTAGTATGTCTGTTCGGGATGATCATTTTCCGTGAAAAACTGACATCTTTCAGGGCGGTGGCGCTGATCCTCGCGACAGGGGCTATGATCGTGCAGCTGCTTCATTACAGGCAGCCGCCTGTCGTTGCTCTCGGTCTGGCACTGTCCTTCGCAGTGTACACTGCGCTGAAAAAGACTGTGACTCTGCCGCCAGTGATCTCGCTGGTGTATGAGACTGTGCTGTTCGCGCCTTTTGCCCTTGGAGTGATCATTTATCTTGAAGCGAACGGCAAAGGAGCTCTTGGTGCCGGGCAGCCTTATCAGTTCGTGCTGCTGCTTTTTTGAGGGCTTCTGACAGTTATACCGCTGGGCCTGTTCGCTTTTGCAGCGCAGCGCATATCCATGTTTGCACTGGGGCTTTTAGAGTATCTGAGCCCTACCATATCCATGTTCCTTGGCATATTCGTGTATGATGAACCTTTTGACAGGATCATTCTTATATCGTTTGCCATCATCTGGGCGAGCCTGGTTTTCTTTACAGCAGGAGAATACAGAGAACACAGGCTGCGCGCCTGAAAAAGCAGGGCGCAGCCGTATGAAAAAGATAACGGAGACAAAGGAATGAATATTACAGTTTATCTGGGATCAAGTGAAGGAAAAGACGTTTCTATAAAAGAGGCTGTGCGCAGCCTTGGGGAATGGATAGGAAGCTCCGGCCACTGCCTGGTATACGGCGGATCAAAGATCGGGCTCATGGGTGCCCTGGCGGAAAGCGTCGTAAAGTCGGGAGGAAAGGCCACAGGCGTGGAGCCGCAGTTTTTCATAGACAAAGTGCTCCAGTATGACGGCCTTTCTGAACTGATCGTCACTGAAGATATGTGGCAGCGGAAGTCGATAATGGTCGAGAAGGGTGATGCCTTCGTTGCCATGCCCGGCGGTACAGGCACTCTGGAAGAGATAACAGAGATCATGTCTGCCGTGGCTCTGGGCCACATCGATGCGCCGTGCATTTTATATAACCACGAGGGTTATTATGACAGCCTGAAAGAGCTTATGGGGAAAATGCTGGAATACGGGTTTTCTGAGGAAAACAGGCTGAAGGGGATATACTTTGCTGATTCTGTGGATGAGATAAAAAGGATCATAGAAGACGCAGAAAAATGATTCGGAAGGCAGAGTTGCAGGACTGTTGGACATTTGTTGGACATTCTGTGATAATATTACCAATATAAGGGAGAAAACGTGTTCGGAAGGATAAGAAGATGAGTCTGGACATAAACGCATGGTTAGTACTTGGGGTATTCATGCTCCTGCAGCTTGCAGGGGTCACTTTTGCTGCCATGGTCGACACTTATATAAGCCGGCATCACCGGTTCATCATGCTGATGGTGGTGGCTCTCATACTCAGTCTGACAGCTCAGGATGCTCTGGATTCCTACTTTTCATCATTTTCGGACATGGGATTCGCGCGGACGCTGACTTCCCTGTACGGATACAGCATAAGGCCCGTGATAATAGTACTGTTCATTCTGGTAATCGATCCGAAAGCCAGGCAGAAGGTGCTCTGGGCTCTGGTGGCGGTGAATGCTGCCATACATGCGACATCACTGTTTTCAGGGATATGTTTCCACTTTTCGGAACAGAATGATTTTCAGAGAGGTCCGCTGGGCTTTACCAGCCATGTTATCAGCGGGATACTTCTTCTGGTGCTTGCGGTCCACACTGTCAAAGTGTTCCGCGGCACGCGGAAAAGGGAGATCGTCCTGCCTATACTGAACATACTTCTCATCGTTGCAGCGGTAGTAGCAGACAGTTTAGTGTCCGGCAGTAATTATATCAGCTATCTGGACATAACCATGGCCACGTGCAGCGTATTCTATTACATCTGGCTCCATCTTCAGTTCGTCAGAGAGCACGAACAGGCCCTGCTGGCTGAACAGAGGATCCAGATAATGATATCCCAGATACAGCCCCATTTTCTGTATAACACACTGTCGACGATACAGGCTCTTTGCATAATAGATCCTGAGAAAGCTTCAAAGACAGTAGAAAAATTCGGCACGTATCTGAGGCAGAACCTTGATTCACTGAACAAGTCTGATCTGGTGCCTTTTGAGAAGGACCTGGAGCATACAGAGATATACGCGGAAATAGAGATGCTCCGCTTCCCATCTATAAGTGTCACATATAACATAGAAGATTATGATTTTGTCCTGCCTGCGCTTACTGTGCAGCCAATGGTGGAAAACGCTATCAGACACGGTGTGCGCGGACTCGAGCATGGTTCAGTGACAGTGACTGTGAAAAAAGGAGCGGGCTTTCATCAGATACTGGTCCAGGATAACGGGAAAGGCTTTGATGTGACTTCTGCTCTTAGGGCAGACGATTCCCATATCGGGATCAGGAACGTGAGAGAAAGGATCAGGACACTCTGCGGCGGAGATCTGGAGATCACCAGTGCGGCAGGGAGAGGAACGTCCGTAATGATAACAGTTCTTGACCAGCCGGAGTCCGGCCGGGAAGGGCGGAATAAGGAGAAAAAAGATTGAGGATCATTTGTGTAGATGATGAGGCTCTGGTGCTGCAGCTGACAGCCTCGCTGTGCAGGAAACTTCCGCAGGTAGATGAGGTGGAGGCTTTTGACAGCGCCCAGGCGGCCCTTGACTGGATAAAAGAAAACGATGCGGATATCGCTCTGCTGGACATAGACATGCCTAATATGGACGGCATAACTCTGGCTGCCAGGATAAAAGAGGAAAAACCGGATACCGCTGTGATATTCCTTACAGGCTACTCGCAGTACGCGCTGGATGCTTTTTCTGTGCATGCCTCTGGCTATCTGCTGAAACCTATAAGCCAGGAGCGGCTTTCAGAGGAGATAGATTATGCTCTTTCCCGTGTGCCGACAAAACCCTAGGCTCATATATCTGTCCGGACATTCGGCAATTTCGAGATCCTTGTGGACGGAGAGACTGTCACCTTCAGCAGGTCAAAGGCAAGAGAGCTTCTCGCATACCTTGTGGACAGGCAGGGAAGAGGTGTTTCCCGGGCTGACATCTTCGCAGCCCTGTGGGAGGAAGGCGTATATGACCGTTCCATGCAGAAGCAGCTTGATGTCATCATCAGGAGCCTCAGGAGCACACTGGAGGATCACGGCATCGGAGAGATACTGGAAGTAAAAGGCGGCATGATCAGGATATGTCCCGAGACCTTTGACTGTGACCTTTACAGGTTCCTGGGAGGGGACGTTGAAACGGTCAATTCGTACCGGGGTGAATACATGAGTTCATACCCCTGGGCATCTATGACTGAAGCCTATGTGACGCGCCTGCAGAATAAAGACAGGGACTGATACCGGCAGAATAAAAATGTTATAATATACCATATGCAAACGATCAACTGATCACATTTATTAAAGAGAGGTGGGATTTATATGACTTATCCAAATGCTTATTCGGGAGTGAAGAAAGTATTCACTGCCCAGATACTGATTCTCGTAGGCGCGATCCTGGCGTTCATCGTAGCAGTTGCAGGCGCTATGGCTACAACTGACGGCACTCCTTCTGAAGTCGCCGGCGGTGCGGCTATGGGTGCGGCTATAGGTGCAGGGACACTGGCTTCAGTAACTGCAATACTCATGTTTATCGCATTCATAATCAATCTTGTAGGTCTGCATCAGGCAGGAAAAGACGGAAATAATTTTAAGACCGCATTCCGACTGACCATCGCAGGCATCGTGGTATCAGTGATCCAGGGGATCCTCAATGCCATGGGAAGTGAAACTGCGGCATCCGGAGTACAGATAGTGAGCGATCTTCTCAGCATCCTCGTTATGATATACGTCATTTACGGGATCATTGATATAGCAAAAAGGATCGGAGATGAAAAACTGGAGAAAAAGGGCAGGACTCTGCTCACTTTCATCACTGTGCTGATGATCATATCAATAGTCATCAGATTAGTGGCTGATATCGCAGGGGATCATATGGCTGATCCGGCTCTGGTAGCTATGGGAGCTATCGGCATCGTTTCTGCACTGATCGTGGTAATCTCGTATATTCTTTATCTGTCACTTCTGAGCAGGGCAGTCAAGGTAT
>CAMCER010000068.1 GCA_945873875.1 uncultured Clostridia bacterium | reverse complement strand
TATTTGCAGTGTTTACTGCGTATCATTTATGGAAATGGTATTCCGTAAACAGATGCTGCGGAGTATGCGGCAGCCCCATGATCCATTCAGAAAGAAGCAGATCCATGAGATGCCCCGAGTGCGGCAATAAAGTATATCCGAGGATAAACCCGGCCGTGATAATCGGAGTCACTAACGGGGATAAACTTCTTCTGATAAGATACCGGGAAGGGTACCGTCATAACGCTCTGGTAGCAGGATTCACTGAGATCGGTGAGACCGTAGAAGAGACCGTTGCCAGGGAAGTGATGGAGGAGACAGGCCTCAGAATAAAAAACATAAGGTATTACAAGTCGCAGCCATGGGGCATTGCAGAAGACGTTCTCATGGGCTTTTACTGCGATGTTGATGGTGATGATACCATACATATAGATGAACATGAGCTGAAATACGCAGAATGGGTCAGGAGAGAAGATATCATACTTCAGCCGGCTGACTACAGTCTTACCAATGAGATGATGAAAATGTTCAAAGAAGGCAATAACGTATAGGGATCAATGTTTTCTATAAAATGTATTATGGAATCTTGTGCAGGATTTCATTTGGAAAAGTTTTCCTAATATTGCCAAAAGGCTTGAATTTTTCAAAATAAATGGCATAATATGAGTACTAACAGAGAGGTGGTGTGACCAATATGGCAGGAAAGATCGTTATAAATGAGTTTTATTCTCATCTTGATTCGCTCTTCGCACAGCATGATATGAAAGCTGTGGAGGAGTATCTTACACAGTCACTTGCTCAGGCAAAGGCTGACGACGATGTGCCGGCTATTACAGCAGTGAGCAATGAACTTGCAGGTTTTTACAGAGCAGCAGGTAAAGTGAATGAAGCGATAACACTTTCGCAGGATGTTCTCCAGAAGCTTAAGGATCTGGGAGAGGAGACTACGGAGAATTTTGCTGTTGCGCTTCAGAACGGCGCCAACATCATGATGGTGTCCGGTGATCTGGATACTGCTCTTCAGATGTATAAAACAGCTGAAACTATCCTTAATTACCGCGGATTTGAAAAAGACTACCGCATGGCTGCGCTCTGCAATAATATAAGCGCGCTTTACAGACAGATGGGTTCTTTTGAAGAGTCAGAACAGGCTGCTGTAAAGTCTATCGATATTATCACAGAGATGCCGGAGTATAAAATAGAGCTTGCCACCAGCCTGGTCAATCTGGGCGAAGTGCGTTCAAGACTCGGTAAATATGATACTGCAGAAAGGAATCTGAGATCGGCTCTCACTATATTTGAAAGGGAGAGCGACGGCAAAGATCCGCATTATTCTGCGGCATTCGCAGCACTTGGTGCTTTGTACTACTATCAGGGAAATTTCGAGAAATCCATCTCCCATTATAAACGGGCTATGGAGCTCATAGAGCGCGATTTCGGCAGGACTCCTTTCTATGAACTTACAGAAAGGAACCTGAAGAAAGTCGAGGAGGAAATGAATAAGCAGTGATCGTCAGAAGATCCTGATATTCAGTTCTGAACAAAAGAACAGGAGCGTGTGTTATGAAGGGAATGGAACTTGCAAGGTCATATTATCAGAAATATGCACCGAAGATAATAGAGAGTTTTCCGGCTTATAAAGACCGGATGGCTTTCGGACTGGTCGGTGAAGGATCAGAATGTTACGGCTACGATGATCAGATATCTCAGGATCATGATTTTGGTCCGGGTTTCTGCATATGGATAACCAGAGAGACAGCAAATGAGATAGGTGCTGATCTTCAGAGAGCATATAACGGGCTCCCGAAGGAGCATATGGGCTATATAAGGCAGGAAACAGCAGAAGGTGCAGGAAGAATAGGTGTACTTCCCATAGACCGGTTTTATACCAGATACACCAACTGTGCAGATGTCCCGAGCACTAATCTTCAGTGGCTCGAGATACCTGAAAGATTCCTGTCTACAGCAACTAACGGTGAAGTATTTTCAGACCCGGAAGGGATCTTCACATCAGTAAGGAATACACTTCTTGGGTTTTATCCGGAAGATGTTCTGCGGAAAAAGATCGCTGCAAGAGCTGCGGTCATGTCTCAGAGCGGACAGTATAATTTCCCCAGATGCACTAACAGAGGAGAAAATGAGGCTGCATATCTTGCATGTAGTGAATTCGTGCGCACATCTCTTTCGATGTGCTTTCTTCTTGAGCGGAAATACATGCCTTTCTATAAATGGGCATTCAGAAAAACTCAGGAATTCACTGTCTGTCAGAATCAGGCAGGTCAGCTGAAGCAGCTTATAGCGCTGGGAAATGACCCGGCGAAGGCAGCGGAAAAACAGCAGATCATTGAATCGATCTGCACTGCAGTTGCGAAAGAATTAGAGAAGCAGGGCTTTTCGGATACAGATGATCCGTTCCTGCAGATGCACTGTCCGTCGATAATGGCGGGGATCAGTGATCCAAAGATCAGAGGTCTGCATGTGATGGCGGACTGCGATCTTTGATAAGAGAAAAACCGACAGTATGACCAGGAAGGAGATCATATGACTAATATACCCAGAAACGGCAGTCCTAAGGATCCTGTCATAAACGATATAATCCAGCGTGAATGGAACATGTTCCAGCAGGTGGAAAACATAGGCGGAAGAGCATCCTGTCAGGATCAGTATGACACTTTCTATGCCAACAGATACAGCCAGCATAATGTTTTTTCGGAAGATACACTGGAAAGTTACAGAAATGATCTGGCAGAGGCAGAGATGCAGGGCAGGAACATGATAACAGAAAAGTATGCTTATATGATGGAGTTTACAGATCCGGATTATTATAATGCGAATCTGAAAGATCATCTTCCGGCTCTTGACCAGGGAAAAGGAGAGCTTATAGCGCAGATAGTCAGCCTGCAGATAATGGGATATCGGGACTATGCGAAGAAATATCCTGCTCTTGCCGGTGCGGGAAGACCGGTGGAAGAAGGTGGACTTGATACATCCATCAGACAGTACAGCATAGGGGAGTTTAGGACTTATTCTGAAGATACTCTCAGACTGCTCCTGCGTGATGTGAAAAACTGCCCTAATTTCCCTATGGAAGTACAGAAGAATCTGATTAGTTTTTATGGATATGCGGATTTGGAGGAAGCTGAAGAAAACCAGAAGAGAAGAGGTTAGACAACTATGGCAAACGGACTTAAAGAAGAAGGTTTATATTCAATCGGCGAAGTAAGCAAAATCTGCAACGTTTCTAAAAAGGCGCTGCGCTTTTATGATGAGATCGGCATCATAAGCCCGGATAAAGTCACCAGCAATCATTACAGGTACTATTCGAAAAAATCACTGCTTAAACTTACCATCATCAAGTATTACAAGCAGATGGGCTTTAAACTGGAAGAGATGAGAGAACTCATCACCAGTGAAGAGTACAGGATAATGGAGCGCGGATTCATTGCGAAGATCGATGAACTGCTGGAGGAACAACTGGCTGTTGAAGTAAAACTAACATCTGTCAGAGACTGGTATCATCTGCTTGTCGAAGCGCAGAACATCATAGAGAATGAAGTAAATGAAGTATCTGTCAAGTACATGCAGAATATGGAATACGGCTTCATGGATCAGGAATACAATGCTGACTATATGGAAACGATTATTAATCTGGACTGGACCAATCACCTTATAGATATTGAAAATGAGATCACAGGCCCGGTCATAATCCAGTACCCGTCATATAAAGAGCGTATGAAAGGTACATGTAAAACCATGCGTGTGATCCAGAGGCTGATAATGCCCAGCAAACCGGAGCATCGCATCGAACTGGGTGGAAAGACTATGCTTTCCTGTTACCACATCGGTGCGCACGAAAAGCTCATTGAGACCTATGAAAAGATGATCAAATGGGCGAAAGATCATAATTACAGACTGGGTACTTATTCAATAGAGCGCTACGTAACAGACTACTGGACTACAGAAAATCCGGATATGTTCGTAACTGAAGTGTTTATCGAAGCCTGCAGATAGAGCAGGGAATCGTCTGTTTTATCCATATAAATGTTGAGACTTATAAAAATAACTGTTATTGACAGCAATAAAAAAGGGACCTTCAAAAGGCCCCTTTTTAGTGTCTGTTTTAATTACTTGATGTAATTATTGATCAGATCGATCATGTCCTGATCAGCCTGATAGTACATCACGAGCTTGCCGTTACTGTCCAGCTCATAATTACTCTCTGCAAGGAGGCCGTTGGACATAGCTGTATGAAGTGCTTCATCCATCTGACTGTCTTTGAAAGCTTTGAAGTTGCCGTAAGTGTCTCTCAGTTCATCCTGAACCATGGCACGGCTTCTTTCTTTTCCATCCGTGTAAAGATGTAATACTTCCTGAAATAATGGTCTCATTTTATGCACCTCCTATTCCTGCTGCTGTGTAGCCTTGTTCTGGGAGATCGCCAGTATAAAGATACCAATTACCATTACTACTGCACCGACCCATCCCTGCCATGGGATCATGAAGCCATCTTCACCGAAGATGAAGCCGCATATGATCAGGCACCAGAACGGACCCCAGAAAGCGTATGCACCGTTACAGCCCATTCCCAGTGCAGCGCCGCACATTGATGCGCCTTTGTACCAGAATTTGAATGAGAATGATGAGAACACGCCAGCTATGAACAGAAGCCACATTGACGGTGCATCAGTCAGACATGTAGTCAGAACACGGAATCCTGAACCGATACCGTCACCGCCTATTACGGACAGGAGAGATACCAGGATGACTCCATTTACAAGTCCTGATGTGCACTGACGGATGATGATAGCGATCTCTGTATCTACCATGCAGCATGCATATCCGCCTACTGCGCCTTCGATACCCCAGCCAAGAGCTGCAACGAATGCTGCCAGGCATCCGAGCGCTGAACCGCCTGAGAAGTCAAGGTCTGTCATGGATGAGCTTCCGATAAGTACTGCTGCTCCGAAACAGATGATGATACCGAGTATCATTCCGCCTGTAAGTTTCTGTTTGAATACGAATCTTCCGATTATAGCTCCGATAGCAGCATTGAGGGCTGCGATAGGTACGATGATGGAACCTGCCATCTGAAGACCGATAACATATGCAGTTGATGCCAGCGGGCCACCAATGATAGCTGCTATAATAAGGATTCTTCCCGGTTTAGTTCTAAGTGTACGTTTAAAGTCACCCAGTCTACCGATACATGCACCGTAGAAGAGCGACCATACCGCAGATCCAAGGTCTACGCATGCTGCTCCGATAGCACTGCATGTATATACGATGAAGAAAGCGGATACACCTGCTGCTACACCTGACGCTGGTTCAGCATAGATGTCAGATACCCAAACTCCCTTCAGCATACCTTCTGTCATGAAGGATGTGTAACCACCATAGAGGAAGCCTGAAAAGATCGCTATGAGCAGACCTTTTTTCCAGAAGGCTTTATCTCTGGCAGTCTTCGC
>CAMCER010000067.1 GCA_945873875.1 uncultured Clostridia bacterium | reverse complement strand
GGAAGTGTGAAAACAGCGCGTACAGGGCAAATAACAGGTTGCAATGGATTGTTTACTTGATTATAATATATGCATATAAAAAAACTGACAAATGCGGAGGGAAATATGGTTTTTGATAAATTAAAGGCGATCATTGCTGAACAGCTCAGCATCGACGAGGACGTTATCACTATCGATACTAACCTGATGAAGGATCTGGAGGCTGACTCACTGGATGCCGTTGAGATAATCATGGCGCTGGAAGAGGAGTATGACATAGAGATACCGGATGAAGAGGCGGAAAAGTTCCAGACAGTATCGGATATTGTCAAATATGTTGAAGATAATATCAATAAATGATCATGTGCTGAGACCCGTCGATAAAAGACGGGTTTTCTGTAATCTGAAGTAAAAGTGCAGGCCCTACGGCCTCGAGGAGATAATATGAAAAAAGACGCGAAAATTTCAAACGCTGTGATCAAGAGGCTGCCGCGTTACAGAAGATATCTGAGAGAACTGCAGAAAAAGGGCGTGGATAAGATCTCGTCCAGAGAATTCAGCAGGCTCATCGGATATACCGCATCCCAGATCAGACAGGACCTGAACAGTTTCGGCGGTTTCGGGCAGCAGGGATACGGATATAACGTAGACGGACTGTATAACGAGATCAGCGCGATCCTGGGACTTGACCAGCACTACAAGATGGCGGTAGTGGGAGTCGGAAACCTGGGAAGAGCCATAGCCAACTACACATCATACTATAAGACAGGATTCGTCATCGACACTATATTCGAAGTATCACCGTCCATAATAGGCAATTCCATAAACAGCGTGGAAGTGCAGGAATATGAGAATATCGTAGAATACGTGGAGGAGCATAATATAGACATAGGTATCATCTGTACGCCGAAAGAAGTAGCTCAGGAAGTGGCAGATAAGCTGTGCTTTGCGGGAGTCAGAGGCATATGGAACTTCGCCCCTGTGGATATCGAGGTGCCTGATCATGTGGCCCTTGAGAATGTCCACATAAGCGACAGTCTTCACGCTCTGGCTTATCACATGAACAAGCAGCGCATGGAAGAACAGAAAAGTGATAAATAGCAAAAAAGCAAATAGCCGTTTCTTTTAAGAAACGGCTATTGATTATCATTTCTGATTGACCGGGTTTAGCCCTGCTTTGGAGCGTCAACCGGGCAAGCACCTGCGCAAGCTCCGCAGTCGATGCATGTTCCTTCGTCGATTACATAGATTCCATCTCCTTCAGAAATAGCGTCTACTGGACATTCTGATGCACATGCTCCGCAAGCGATGCAGCTGTCGTCGATCTTATAAGCCATTGTGAAACCTCCTTATAGTTAGATTAACGGTAATATCCGTGAACAATCGTTAATAGTATAACACCGGGGATATATGAATTCAAGATGAAAGTTTACGCCCTCACAGGAAGAAGCGGCACGGGCAAAAGCTATAAAGCCATGGACCTGTGCAGAAAACTGAAAATTTGGTCTATCATAGATGACGGTCTGTTCATCCATAACTACAGGGTGGCTGCAGGCTCCTCTGCCAAAAGAGCGCCGACCAGGATCGGTGCCACCAAGATGGCTCTGTTCAACGATGAAAGCCTGCGGTCTCAGGTGGCAGAATGCATAAAGCAGACGGATCCCGAAAATCTGCTCATAATCGGGACATCTGACAAGATGGCGGAAAAAATAGCCGCGCGTCTGGGTCTTCCGAAGATATCGGAGTTCATACATATAGAGGATATAACGACGAAAGAGGAAAGGGCAGCTGCAAGGAAGCAGAGGATATACCAGGGAAAGCATCTGATTCCGGCGCCGTCTTTTCAGCTGAAGAAACAGTTTTCAGGATACTTTATGGATCCCATCGGTATGATCAAAGGTCTTGGAGCCGGCCGGGGCGATGCTGAAAAGTCTGTGGTGCGGCCCACATACAGCTACAAAGGCGACTACATAATATCCGACAAAGTGATATCAGATATAATCAGATACATCGCTTCCAGCTCTCCTGCAGTGGAGCAGGTGCACAAAGTAGCGACTTACGATTCGCAGACCGGCATAGACATCAATATAAGCCTGACTATGGCAGGCGGCATCAATGTCGTGGAGACAGCATCCGGGCTGCAGCAGCGGTGCGCATCGCGCATAGAGGAGATGACTGCCTTCAATGTGGACAGCATAAATGTAGAGATAAGCGAGATCGGGGAAACGGAAGGAAATGACTGAAAATAAAACTGCGGTGATCGAAAATGTCAGTGATTTTACCGCTGATCAGATATTTGACTGCGGCCAGTGCTTCAGATTCATAAGAGAAGAAGACGGAAGCTGGACCGGCACAGCCTTTGACAGGATCATAAACGTCAGGACTGAAGAGGGTGGACGGCTTATCATTGAAAATTCCGACGATGAAGAAGCGGAAAAGATATGGCGGCCCTACTTTGACCTGGACAGGGATTACGGCGCCGTGAAAAAGGAACTGGCTGATAATGATCCGGTGCTGAAGGATGCCATCATCTGCGGCAACGGCATCAGGATACTCCGGCAGGACCCATGGGAGACGGTCCTTTCTTTTATCATATCTCAGAACAACAACATCCCCAGGATCAGAAAATGCATCGAGTCGGTGGCAGATAATTTCGGAAAGCCTCTGGGCTCTCTCAGAGGGCGGGCCTTCAGTTCGCTTCCCGGACCGGAAGTGCTGGCAGAGCTTGATGAAGAGGACCTTGCTCCATGCAGACTGGGATACAGGGCAAAGTATATAATAAAGACTGCGCGCTTTGTTGCAGATGCCGGAAGAGACAGGCTGGATGCTCTGGCGTCAGATGAGATAAGTTCGCAGCAGGCCTTTGAATATATCAGTTCTCTGAACGGAGTAGGCCCGAAAGTGGCTAACTGCATTCTTTTGTTCGGCCTTTCTAAATATGACAGGTTCCCCATCGACGTATGGATGAAGAAGGTCATGTCCGATCTTTACGGCTTTGATGAAAAGGACGTGAAGGGGATGGCTTCATTCGCTGAAAAGACCTACGGCAGGCACTGCGGTATCGCGCAGCAGTATCTTTTTTATTTTGTCAGAGAGCAGAGCCTCAGGCAGTCAGAGTGATTTTTCCCGTCAGAAGCAGGACCCGGAGCGGCCGGGAGGATCTGGTTTTCAAAAATTCAGAAACTTGTAAAAAAGCCCTTGACACTTATATGGAATGGTTGTAAATTATAGTTAGCACTCGGGGAGAATGAGTGCTAATAAGAAAGTGATTTCTTCGTATGCCGCAGCATGCACCAGCAGGCGTGCAGTGGAATATAGCGGCAGGACGGCAGAAATTTTTGATTGTGATCAAAAAAATATAAATCGGTAAAGGAGAGATAAGTTATGAGTTTTGGAATTAAACCGCTTGGTGACAGAGTTGTTATCAAAAGAGAAGAAGCTGAAGAAAAGACAGAAAGCGGCATCATTCTCACATCACAGAGTAAAGAAAAGCCTCAGATCGCAGAGGTCGTTGCAGTAGGTCCGGGAGAAAAGGATCATCCTGTAACAGTAAAGCCTGGCGACAGAGTCATATTCTCACAGTACGGCGGACTTGAGATAAAGTATGAGGGAGAGCAGTACATCATCCTCACACAGAGAGACATATTCGCGACTATTGATTAAGGAATGATACTGCGCAGGAAAGCGGCCCCGGGAGGGTGCGCATCAGTCCTGACGTAGGAAAGATATAAAGAAAGGAATCTTGAAAATGGCAAAAGAATTACATTATGGCGAAGAAGCCAGGAAAAAGCTTATGACAGGCGTTGATAAGCTTGCAAATACAGTAAAGATCACACTTGGACCTAAAGGAAGAAACGTACTTCTCGAAAAGAAGTTCGGCGCGCCGCTGATCACTAACGACGGCGTTACCATCGCTAAAGAGATCGAGCTGGAAGACGCAGTTGAGAACATGGGAGCTCAGCTGGTAAAGGAAGTAGCTACCAAGACTAACGACGTAGCCGGCGACGGAACTACCACAGCTACACTTCTGGCACAGATCATCATCAAAGAAGGATTCAAGAACGTGGCTGCAGGTGCTAACCCGATGATTCTTAAAAAAGGCATCCAGGGTGCTGTAGAAGTGGCAGTCGGGGAGATCGCAAAGAACGCGAAAGACGTTGATAATAAAGAGAGCATCGCTCAGGTAGCGTCAGTATCCGCTGCAGATGAAGAGATCGGAAACCTGATCGCTGAGGCTATGGAAAAAGTCGGAAGCGACGGAGTCATCACAGTTGAAGAGTCCAAGTCCATGGGAACTACACTTGAGGTAGTTGAAGGTATGCAGTTCGACAGAGGTTACCTGTCAGCATACATGGTAAGCGACACGGATAAGATGGAAGCTGTACTGGATAATCCGTACATCCTCCTGACAGACAAGAAGATCTCCAACATCCAGGAGCTGCTGCCGCTGCTGGAGCAGGTAGTACAGCAGAACAGAAAACTCCTCATCGTTGCTGAGGACATCGAAGGTGAAGCACTGGCTACACTGGTACTCAATAAGATCAGAGGAACATTCGACTGCGTTGCAGTAAAGGCACCGGGATACGGTGAAAGAAGAAAGGCCCTCATGAGAGACATCGCTGTTCTGACAGGCGGTACAGTTATCTCAGAAGAGGCAGGATATGATCTGAAAGAGATCTCAACAGACGTACTGGGCTCCGCTGCTACAGTAAAAGTCGACAAGGACAACACAGTCATCGTTGACGGCGCAGGCGCTAAGGATGAGATCGAATCAAGAGTTGAACAGATCAAGAAGCAGCTGGCAGAAGCTGACTCAGATTTCGACAGAGAAAAATATCAGGAAAGACTTGCTAAACTGTCAGGCGGCGTAGCAGTTATCAAAGTCGGCGCAGCTACAGAGACTGAACTTAAGGAAAGAAAGCTCAGGATCGAAGACGCACTCAACGCTACACAGGCTGCAGTTGAGGAAGGCATCGTAGCAGGCGGCGGTGTTGCACTTGCAAACACCATCCCGGCAGTTGCCAAATACGTTAAGTCACTGGCAGGCGACGAAAAGACAGGTGCTGCTATCATCATGAGAGCACTTGAGGAACCTGTAAGACAGATCGCAGAGAACGCAGGCTTCGAAGGAAGCGTAGTTGTTTCAAAGATCAAGAACAGTGAAGTAGGTGAAGGATTCAACGCTGCAACAGAGCAGTACATGAACATGATGGATGCAGGTATCGTTGACCCGGCTATGGTAACCAGATCAGCTCTGCAGAACGCATCATCTGCATCAGCAATGCTCCTGACTACAGAGGCAGGCGTAACTGACATGCCGTCAGAAGAACCTCCAATGCCGCCGATGGGCGGAGGCGGAATGGGCGGCGGAATGCCCGGAATGATGTAGGCCCGGAGAGGCAAACATATGCTTCCAAAATGAATAACATATAACCCTTAACTTCCAGAGATTTTGGCACTCAAATTAAATAACGCTCTGTTCAAACAGT
>CAMCER010000066.1 GCA_945873875.1 uncultured Clostridia bacterium | reverse complement strand
CCCCCCCCCCGCCGCCCCCCACCCCCCCCCCACCCCCCCCCCCCACCCCCAACCCCCCCCCCCCCCCCACCATTCCGTGGCCTGATAACGCGAGTCGCATGATTTCTCCTTTCCCTCCGCTGCTATATCAGCTTCAGGTCTTCCATAGTTCCTTTCAGGACTTCTTTATCCGGCTCGGACATCGGATAAAGCGGCATCCTGTATCCGCCTACGTTCATGCCCATCATGTTCATTGCTTCCTTGATAGGGATCGGGTTGGTCTCGATGAAGAGCGCATTGATGAATGCGAGGTAATCGCACTGATACTGTCTTGCCTTTTCTGTGTCTCCGTCAAGATATGCCTGTACCATGTCGTGAGTCTCTCTCGGAACTGCATTAGCCAGTACTGAGATGACGCCTGTTCCGCCCATTGACATGATAGGAACTGTGATGTCGTCGTTTCCGCTGACTACTGTGAAGTTGTCGTCTATGAGTCTTGCGATCTGGACCATGAAGGACATGTCGCCGCTGGCTTCTTTTACAGCGATGATCTTTTCATGCGGCGCAAGCTCTTTTACTACGTCGTATGTCAGGGCGCAGCCTGTTCTGCCCGGTACGTTATAGAGAATGATAGGAACATCAACTGCGTCTGCGATGGTCCTGAAGTGGTTTACCATACCGGCTTTGTTGGTCTTGTTGTAGTAAGGTGTGATCACCAGCAGGGCGTCTGCTCCCATGCTCTGGAATTTCAGGCACTTTTCTACTGATACCAGTGTGTTGTTGGAACCTGCTCCGACTACTACAGGGATCCTTCCGTTTACCTGTTCGATGACTGTAGCAACTATCTGCTCCTGCTCCTCTGAAGAAAGGGCAGGTGATTCTGCTGTAGTTCCCAGTGCTACGATACCGTCTGTACCGTTTTCTATATGAAAGTCTACCAGTTCTCTGATCTTGTCGTAGTTCACGCTCAGATCCTCGTTATATGGTGTGATCAATGCTACAAATGATCCGTTCAGCATCTGACTGTTCATTTTGTTTTTTCCTCCTTAGATAAAGGCTCCGTCTGCCACTTTTACGGCAGGGCCTGTCATGAATATCTCTCCGCTGCTGCTCTGGGTGATATGAAGTTTTCCCTCCGGCAGCAGTACGTCTATATCTTTGTCACATCTGTCTTCAAGTATTGCTATCACGGCGCTGGCGCATGCTCCCGTTCCGCATGCCAGGGTCATCCCCACGCCTCTTTCGTAGGTGCGCATCTTCAGGGTGCTCCTGTCTATCTGCTGGACCATGTTGACGTTGGTCTGCTCAGTGTAGATAGGATGATGGGCGATGGCGCTTCCCACATTCTCCTTATCCAGTCTGTCCAGATTCTTCGTCCAGAGGACTGTGTGGATGGTGCCCATGAATATGCTGCTGACCTGAAAGTCCCGGCCTTTGCTTCCTGCTGTATCCATGCATGTGATCGTTCTCTGCAGGAAAGGCTCGCTTTCGCCTTCAATGCCGCAGGCTGCAGGATCCATGATCGGTTTTCCCATGTCGATCCTGACCATGAACGGCTCATGCTCCACCACTTCTACGATCATCCTGCCGGCCAGGGTCTCAACAGGGAACTGCCTGTCTGTGCATATCTCCTGGTCGTAGCAGTATCTGGCGAAGCATCTTATGCCGTTTCCGCACATGGGAGCTCTGCTGCCGTCTCTGTTATAGAAGATCATCTCCAGCTCAGGCACTGACCTTACGACGATGAACCCGTCCGCTCCGATGCCCGTCTGCTCGCAGCACATCTTTTCAGCAAGGCTGCTCAAATCTTCTCCGGCCACATCCTCTTCTTTCACTATTACGAAGCTGTTGCCGCATCCGTGATACTTGGAAAATCTTATCATCCTCAAAACTCCTACAGGTTGAATGCCTCTCCGAGTGCGATGACTGCTTTTCCTTTGTTTTCCTTATCGACTGTAACTGAGATGGATATCTCGGAAGTCGTGATCTGATAGTATCTGATACCCTCTTTAGCCAGTACTGAGAATACTGTGCTTGCAACGCCTGGACGTGAAGCCATGCCTGCGCCTACCAGTGAGATCAGTACCAGACCGTCCTGCTTGGATGTATCAAGAGCGCTGAGCATAGCGTTACCTGCGATGGCTGCATCAAGTGTCTCTGCTTCTTTAGCGTCACAGCTGAATGATACTGTGCATGTGCCGTCGCCTGCCACCTGCTGTGAGATCATGTCGATGTTGACGTCTGTCTGTCCCAGGAGCTCGAAGAGATCCGCAACAGCGCTGCCGTCGTTTTCGATTCCTCTCAGTGTGTAGATTACAACGTTTTCTGATATGCTTATGCCTGTTACCGGCATGCTTTCAACGATCAAATTCTGATTCAAGATAAGTGTTCCTCCACTTTTATCTGCACTCTTCATATCTCCGATATAAAGTTCTACGTTATATTTCTTTGCCAGTTCGATGGCTCTTCCTTCAAGGTCGATGTTTCCAAGCACGATCAGCTCCATAGCCTCTTCGTAACTGATCTTCTTCAGCACATGCGCGTTAGGATATACTTCCGGAGCCGCTGTGTAGAACTCGTTCACTGACCCGTAAAGCTGGCACGGACATCCCAGCTGAGCCGCGATGGCTACTGCGGTGGACGCTGCGCCGTATCTTCCGGTCACGTCGTCTGCGTCGTAGTCGCCGATGCCCTGGAATCCCGCAACGACTATTACTTTGTCCTCTGAAAGGAGTCTTTCCAGCTCTTCCGTGTCGATCTCGATAGTGTTGCTGTCGTAGACATTGTCGTTTAAGTCAAGGCTCCTGCCTCTCAGCTGCGTTACTGTTACTGCGTCGACGCCCTGCTCTCTCAATGCTGTGGTCATCAGCGCTGCTGTCTCCTGCTCGCCTGCTGCGAAGAATGTGTCCAGCTCTGCTCTTGCGATGTTATTGCTTATGGCATTAGCCATGTTGATGATATTTTCTGTGAGCCCGGTCATGGCTCCTGTCACTATCACCAGCCCGTCGCCGGGTTTCTTAGCGGCAGCCACGTTCTGCGCGATATCTCTGACCTTTTGCAGAGAATCAATGCTTTCGCCGCCGTATTTCTGTACTAAATTCATATGTTTACCTCCTCATCGGTCTCAAGTCTTATGAGATCGCGATATGTTTCTCTTTTCAGTACTGTTCTTGCCTTTCCGTCTTTTACGAACACTGCCGGCGCTCTGCCGATACCGTTATAGCAGCTGGCCATCGAGTATCCGTAAGCCCCGGTGGAATAAATTATGAGAAGATCGTCTTTCTCGATGGTTTTCGGAAGTCTGATCCGTTTGATCAGTATGTCGCCCGACTCGCAGTACTTGCCGGCAACATAATACTCTTCCTCCTTTTCTTCTCCCATGCGGTTTGCTATGTCCGCATCATATTCCGCCTGATAAAGGGCAGGTCTTATGTTATCTCCCATCCCGCCGTCGACAAATACGTAATGTCTGTCTCCTGCGAACTTCTGATAACCTACTTTATATAACGTAGATCCGGCTTCGCCTACGATGGACCTTCCCGGCTCTATCATTATCTTTTCCATTTGGACGCCTTCTTTTTTCAGGACCTCCTCACATTTTCCCACAAGACTTGCGCACATGTCCTTTACGCTCATAGGGCTGTCGCTGTCTGTGTATCTGATCCCGAATCCTCCGCCGAGGCTGAGCCAGGAGCAGCTGATCCCGTACTCTTTTTCCATCTGGCTGTAGAAGCTAATGAGCACTTCGGCAGCCTTTTTGAAGGCGGTGTCTTCGAAGATCTGTGAGCCTATGTGGCTGTGGAAGCCTTTGAAGTCCACGTAGCTGCTTTCGCCTGCTCTTTTCACAAGCTCTGCAATGGCGTCTTTTTCCTCGATGCTTATGCCGAACTTGGAATTGGATCCGCCGGTCATTATGTACTCGTGTGTGTGAGCCTCGACTCCCGGGTTGATCCTGAGCATGGCGTTGATCCGCTTTCGCTTGTGCTCGGCCAGGTCAGCCAGGATGCCGCATTCTGTCAGATTATCCAGAACTATGGTCCCGCAGCCTGCGTCCAGAGCCTGCTCCAGCTCGGCGCTGGTCTTATTGTTGCCGTGGAAATATACATTTTCCATCGGCATACCTCCCTGCTCTGCTATAAAGAGCTCGCCGCCGCTGACAACGTCGATGCACGTTCCTGCCTGTACCAGTTTCTCTATCATGGCTCTGCAGGTAAATGCCTTTGACGCGTAGACTATATCCGTATCGAACATGTCAGACACGAAATACTTCTTATAGTCTGCCAGCTGCTTTTCGATCTTCGCTTCATCAAATATGTATACGGGCGTGCCGCATTTTTCCGCGATTCTGTCGACAGGCACTCCGCCTATCTCTAGGATGCTCATAATGAAGTCCTTTCTTTGATGTCCCCGCTTCTTCGCAGTTTCCTGCCGCTTTAAAGCATGCGCGGGGCTTCAGCTGTTTTATTGTTTTGTACTTTTAAGTCTATAGGGGATGTCCGGTCAGAGTCAGGACGTCTCGAAAAGTTCCGCCTGCGGCAGCCTCATATGAGATCAAATAAAAATAATGATCCCCATATCAGCGCCGCGCTGAAAGCAGCAGTCCCGCCGGAAAATAAAAAACCGACAAGCACTTGCCGCCGGACCATAAAAATCTCCAGATACAAAATGCACCGCAAGCGATGCACATCTCTCAAAATTTATTGGGATAGCGCAACTACTTTCGTAGACAGTCCTATGGCTATTGACCATAGACCCACCAGTAAGTCATGCCTGCCTTACCGATTCGGCGAAGATTGCCTCCAGTGCGGTCGCTGCCTGCCGGCTCGCGCACCTTCTTCTGCTTCGCAGCCTCTATCAACATTGGTGTCATTCTATAACATATTTTTACTATGCGCAACCCTTTTATGTGTTTTTCTCACAAAAAATATTGTATACTTGATTCCTTTGTTTTCGGCGGGCCCCCTCCGGGACATCCTGCAGCTCTGAAGAGCGCCGCGTGATCCAGCCGCACACCACGCCTCTATCCGCGTGCTCTCCCCTGCCTGGTCCTGCCGCGCTCCACGCCTCTATCCGCGGGCAGCAGATGATTCGCCAGATTTATATCAGATCATGATACTCAAGCCTTTCTCTGATCATTGCACGAGTAAGCGGAGCTGCTGAAGTTTCATATGTTACTATCAGATTTTCTTCGAAAATTATTCCATTCCGTTCGTATTCTACCAGTTTCTGCATGGCAGCGTGTGAGTATTCGGGGACATCTATCATCCCAAAATGCTCCCACCATATCAGTTTATGCGTATTCGGATGAATGATCTCAAAGTCAGGATAAACTACTTTCCCTCCCAGTTCCAGCGCTGGTTCGGTCTTGAATAACAGTTTGTTATCAAAAAGCTCATCTGCGATCATCACTTCACTTTTCGACCTGACCCGGTCTCCGCTTCTGGTCTCATGGATCAGTCCCTCTTCGAAATAGAAGTTCTGCGAACTTTTCCTTTCTTTCCACTCGCTTA
>CAMCER010000065.1 GCA_945873875.1 uncultured Clostridia bacterium | reverse complement strand
GCTCGTCTCAGGCGTGTTCACAGTAGTGTTCTTCCTGGTATATACAGCATCACAGTTTGCTGCAGGCGGAAAGCTCTTCAAGACTATATTCGGCATGGACTATACAGTAGGTCTGGTCATCGGAGCGCTGATAATCCTGGCCTACACGGCTCTCGGCGGATTCAACGCTGTATGCTTCACTGACACCATCATGGGCATAACCATGTTCGTGGCGCTCATCGTCGTGCCTATCGTTGCTACGGTAGTGACTGGCGGAACAGCTGAGATATCAGAGAGGCTGGCTGAGCTTTCCACTTCAGAACTGCACTTCTTCCCGCAGCTTGAAAACGGGAATATAAACGCACTTCTGCTGGCTTCGGCCCTTGGCTGGGGTCTGGGGTATTTCGGACAGCCCCACATCCTGGCAAGATTCATGGGCATCAAGTCACCTGACGAGATCCAGAAATCAAGGATCATCGCCATGGTATGGGTAACAGTGACACTTTCAGCAGCTATCCTGGTAGGCATCATCGGAAAGGCATACATGCCTGATCTGGAAGACGGAGAGACAGTATTCATGAGCATGATCAACGACATGTTCAACCCTGTCATCGCAGGACTTCTCATGTGCGCTATACTGGCTGCCATCATGAGTACAGCAAGTTCGCAGCTGCTGGTATCAGCTGCATCGATGTCCAGAGACATCTATGCGACCATATTCAAGAAAGATACAGAAGGTCCCGGGATCGTATGGGCTTCAAGATTCACAGTTGCAGTGGTATCACTGATCGCCGTGCTCATCGCTCTTGACCCCAACAGTTCAGTATTCGGACTGGTATCCTGCGCATGGAGCGGATTCGGAGCAGCCTTCGGCCCGCTGATCCTGTTCTCGCTCTTCTGGAGAAGGATGACCAGACCGGGCGCTATCGCGGGAATGCTTGCAGGCGGAATCGTGGATATCGTATGGTATCTGAATTCCGGCGGGATCTTCGATATATATGAGATCATCCCGGGCTTTATCGCAGGAATACTTGCCATCGTCATCGTAAGTCTCTGCACGAAAGTACCGCAGGAGATCCTGGACGAGTTCGATTCAGTAAAACACGCTGACTTCTCACAGAGCGCCAATATCTGATAAGTGCCGGTATCTGGGAGATAAATGAACTCAGAACGCCTTTGTCAGGAGACACGGGCAGGGCTGAGTAAACGGGGAAATATCAAACGAGTGGATTGAGATGAAAAAGAAAAGGTCTGCCGGCGGCAGGATAATAAAGGCTCTGGTGTTGATCATCGTACTTGCAGCTGCTTTTGTCATAGGCGCAAGCCTGTACGTGGACAAGACCGGAGGCGACAATATAATAGCGCAGATCACATCCCATGATGTGAAGATAACAGACAGCACTCTTCAGGAACTCAGGTCGAAAGACCCCCAGTGCATCATCATACTGGGCGCGGGAGTCAGGATGGACGGAAACCCGACGAAGATGCTGGCTGACAGGCTGGAAGTGGGCGTTGCCCTGTATAAAAAGGGCGCCGCTCCCAAGATACTTCTTTCCGGCGACAACGGCAAGATCGAGTATAATGAGCTGAAGGCCATGAGAAAATATGTGGTGGATGCTGGAGTGCCTGAAAAAGACATATTCATGGATTATGCTGGTTTTTCCACATATGAGAGCATGTACCGCGCAAAGGCTATATTCTGTGTGAAACGCGCCGTGGTGGTGACGCAGAAATACCACGAGAGCAGAGCCCTTTACGTGGGTGAAAAGCTTGGCATAAGCGTCTGCGGCGTCACTTCAGACCAGGAGACTTATCACGCTCAGATCAACAGAGATGTGAGAGAGATCATTGCCCGCGACAAGGATTTCATCCAGTGCATATTCAAACCCGAACCGACTTACCTGGGTGAGCAGATACCCATAACAGGGGAAGGGAACAAATAAAAAAGCGTTTCAGTCACATCTGAAGCAGCACCTGTTATTGGAACAGATCAGGAACCCGGAGTTCATATGAGCTCCGGGTTTTATGAACTCACAGTTCATTGACCGCCTGGCAAAAATGGAATAATATTCCAGTTGAAGGCCGGGAAAAATGGCCCGGCCAGTCTGGGCATGAACGCTGAAGGGGATACGGGAGATAATGACGGGACGTGAAACGAGCTGTGAAAAAGTACTGAAAAAGAGGGATCATCTGGCTGCCGCCTTCGGTGCTGCAGGGTCAGCGGCATCAGTCTGGTGGCAGGAAACCTCTGACATGATGGGTGGAATGACTGCCCACGGCGTATCTTTTCTGTATCCTGCACTGCACATGCTGATAGTCTCTTCGTCATGCTTTCTTCTGATCCTTATGACAGCAGCAGATATCCGGTGCATGATCATTCCCGACAGACTGGTGCTGATGCTGGGAGCCGCTGCAGTTGCTGCATCCGCGGCAGCTGCGGCTGCAGATGATCACATATCAGGCGGCGTGTGCAGCGCTGATCTTTCCAGCCGCATCTGCGGTTTCTTTATCATTTCAGTTCCAATGCTGCTTCTTAATATCGCAGTAAGGGGCTGCTTCGGCGGAGGAGATATAAAGCTTACGGCAGTATGCGGTTTTCTTGCAGGGGCCTCTGCCATAGCAGCAGTCATGATGTGGGCCTTCGTCTCAGCAGGCGTTTTCGCCTTTGTCCTTATGATCGCAAAGAAAAAAGACCGCAGGCAGCATTTTGCCTTCGGTCCTTTTATCTGTATCTTCATGTATCTTTATCTCTGTTTTCCGGGAGTGTCCATATGGAGCCTAATCCCTTGAGACCAGCGTCCTCATGGAATTCAGGATGGCGATGACGCTTACGCCTACGTCTGCGAATATGGCAAGCCACATGTTGCCCAGGCCCACAGCGCTTATGAGAAGGATCACGCCTTTTACAGTCAGGGCGAATATGATGTTCTGCTTGGCTATGCGCATGGTGCGGCGGGCGATGTCCATGGCCGTCTTTATCTTTGAGAGTTTATCGTCCATGATAACTACATCGGCAGCCTCGATAGCCGCTTCTGATCCCATGCCTCCCATGGCGACTCCGATATCAGCTCTGGCCAGGACGGGAGCATCGTTGATGCCGTCTCCGGTGAACATGACTTTCCCGTTCTCATCTGAGCTGATCATCTTTTCTGCCAGAGCTACTTTATCAGCAGGCAGCAGCTGGCTGTGAGTCTCTGCGATACCAAGCTCTTTCGCGACTTTATCTGCGATCTGCTTCCTGTCACCGGTGAGCATGACGGTCCGTATCCCGTCTTTCTGAAGTCCTTCAAGAGCCTGCTTCGAATCTTCTTTTATCTCGTCGGATATAAGGATGTATCCGTGATATTCATTATCTTCCGCGATGAAAACTATGGTGCCCGGCTCCCGGACATCAGGCGCATCAGCACCGATATCTTTCATCAGGGCGGCGTTCCCTGCGTATATCTTTCTGCCGTCTATCTGACTGCATACGCCTTTTCCCGCGATCTCCTGAACTTCACCGATCCTGGATTCATCTATATCCGCGCCGTATGCCTCTTTGATGGACAGAGAAATAGGGTGGGACGAATAGTTTTCGGCATAGGCGGCCAGCATCAGTGTGTCCTCCGGTCCTTTTACGTCTGTGACTTTGAACACGCCTGTGGTCAGGGTGCCGGTCTTGTCGAAAACTGCAGTATCGATTTTCGTCAGTGATTCTATCAGGCTGCTTCCCTTGATGAGTATGCCGTTTTTCGATGCGGCTCCGATGCCTCCGAAAAAGCTGAGAGGAACTGAGATCACAAGTGCGCAGGGGCAGGATACTACAAGGAACATGAGAGCCCTGTAGACCCAGTCAGATGTGAACCACTCAGATACCGGATGGGCGGGCATGAATATCTGAGGCACGAATGCCAGCAGCACAGCGGCAGCAACTACTGCCGGCGTGTAGTAACGGGCGAATTTCGTTATGAATTTTTCAGTAGGCGCTTTTTTGCCCGCGGCATTTTCCACAAGGTCCAGGATCTTTGAGACTGTGGATTCGCCGAATTCCTTCGTCACACGAACGGTCAGAAGTCCTGACAGATTGACGCATCCGCTGGCAACTGCTTCGCCTTCAGAAACGTCTCTTGGGATCGCCTCGCCTGTCAGTGCAGAAGTGTCAAGTGAAGAATTCCCTTCTTCTACGATTCCGTCCAGGGGCACTTTTTCGCCGGGCTTTACGATGACGACCTCACCGGGAGATACTTCCCCCGGATCCACAGTGACTTCCTTTCCGTCACGTATCAGTGTTGCATGGTCCGGCTTTATATCCATCAGTTCTGCGATAGACTGTCTTGATCTGTTCACTGCATAGCTTTCGAAAAGGTCGCCCACAGCGTAAAAGAGCATGACCGCCACCGCTTCTGAATATGCTTTCATACCAAGCGCGCCCAGACTGGCCACTGCCATGAGGAAATTCTCATCGAAGACCTGCCCGTGGATGATATTCAGAACTGCCTCCCATAAAACAGGGTAGGCCACAGCAGCATAAGCTGCGATGAACAATCCGAATGTGATCCATTCGTTTATCCCGGTAAGCTTTGGCAGGACCACTGCCAGTACCAGCAGGACTGCGGATATGCATATCCGCATCAGCTGGAATCTCTGTGATCTTGTAAGAGTTTTCTTTTTCATATCTGTATTTCAGTTTGCAGATGTTGCTACATTACGATCTTGCATCCGCGCTCTACTTTTTTGATGGCCTTCTGAGCATCTTTCAGAATGCTGTCAAAGTCTTCTTCTTCAGCATCGATGGTCAGTTTCTGTGTCATGAAAGCGATATCTGCTTCATTGACTTTATCGAGTTTGTTGATGGCTTCTGCCATTTTAGCTGCACAATGTGCGCATTCGAGGTTCTCAAGCTGGAATGTCTTTTTCATTTTATTATCCCTTTCTTCTTTTAAATGATTTATACTCAGCGCATTATCATATGCGTTTCTGACTTCTCCGGGCGCTGATCATCTGATCAGTGCCTGATATCAAATGCGATATCGATAAGCTGGTGGACCTTCTGCGCTACAGCTGTATCTGCCAGAGTATAGTGGACTTCTTTTCCGTCTTTATGGGAAGTCAGGACCCTGGCGTTTTTCAGTATGCGCAGGTGATGTGAAACAGCAGGGGAGCTCATCCCCACTGCAGCCGCTATGTTTATCACACATTCTTCAGTGTGACAAAGCAGCCAGAGTATCTTCAGCCTGGTGCTGTCGTTGATAAGGTCGAACATCTCCGAGACTGTGATAAAGTCATCTTCTTCAGGTCTGGTCTTAAGCAGCTCCGCTGTGCCCGTTCCGTGATCGTGGGGGAGTATGTTTTCAGTGTGTCTGTCGTGATCGTGCGGCTCTTTTGTCTGCATCATAAGTGCCTCCAGTTAGTATTGATATCATTACGCGCCTAATCGATTAAACGATTAAGCACTCGTTTAATTATATGATAAAGAAATGTTTTTGCTTTGTCAAGGTGCATATGCCATGTGATAGTGTCAACTTGTTGTGGAGTTTTTGCTTGACATCAACTCCAA
>CAMCER010000064.1 GCA_945873875.1 uncultured Clostridia bacterium | reverse complement strand
GAAAAGAAGGGGCTCATGATCACATGCGTCCTGCCGGCTCTGGGATACAGCAAAGACGGAAAGCCTGCTGACATGGGCAAGATCTACGCACTGCTTCCTGCAGACAACAAACGCAAGGCTGCATACACCACGAAACGCCTCTCGCGTATACAGGTATTCAAAGAAGATGAGGAAGAGTCGAAGAAACATCCGACTGAAGACGACCGCATAGCCATCAACGGCGACGGAATGAAGGACACCAACTGCTACAGCGTCCACGACCTGAAGGATATGGAGGACATAGCGGTCATCAACGGAAGATACAGCGGTGTAAGCCTTTATGACCTGCTTAAGGAGATGGGCATCGGCGTCGATGCAGATACTATCGAGATATATAATTTCAAAGATGATAAGGTAACTATCCCTGTAGAATATGCGGAAGAAAAATCATATGAGATAATGATAGCCTTCGAGACGGCTCTTGGAGAACAGATGCCTGAAAAGAGAGGATCCTTCGCCTTCAAGAACGGATCGGAGTATCTCGATGATATCAGGTGTATAAATGTAACTGCTAAAGAAGGGCAGTGGGATCACTTCGCAGAAGGATATGAGGATTATCTGGATTATGAGATAAAAGTTTCCGGCAGCGCTGTAGAAGGCGGCAGCAGGACATATACCCTGAAAGAGCTGGAAAGGATAGGCGGACAGTACACGGACAAGGATTCCTACGCAGCTGATGAAGGAAAGGCCAATTACCAGGGCGTTCTCCTTGAGAAAATCGTCGAGGATAATCTGAAGGACGATATCAAACGTCCGGGAGCTATCTATGTCATAAGTGAAGACGGCTATCGTGTTGACCTGCCTGTAAACAATGCCTTTGAAAACATCGCCAGCCGTTATCAGATGAATGAAGAAAGACCGGCGATCCTGGCATACAGCAGGAACGGCCTGCCTATGGTGCCCGGCAAGAAGAGCGAAGGCTACGTCAAAGGCAATCAGTACGGACCTCTCAGGCTCATCGTGGAGAACCAGACATCCAAGTGGGTATCATCTGTGAAAGAGATCGTTCTGAAGAAGTAAATGACGTGCCATGTGCTGAAAAGCACGGGCAAAATGCCCAAGATGTGGTGCTTTTCCGCGATTTACAGCGAAAAACGCCGGCGGGATCCCGGCCCCGAAGCACTTAAAATACGGTAAAAGATTGAATTATTGCACCTTTTGTGGTAATATTTATACAATTAATCGCAATATTTGGTAATGGAAATTTTTTCGGTGTATTATACCAATTTGCTAAAAGGCTTGAAATTTCAGGCGTTTTAGAAGACAAAGGAAGTAGGTACAATGAAAAAATTATTGGGTTTTGTTATTGCGTTGATTTTCATTCTGACTACAGTCATTGGGTACCCAATGGCATATTTTGATGTCGGAAATGGAAGCACGGTTGAGGCAGCCAGCAATTATTCAAAAGGTTATTATAAAGTTACTCCATCTGAAGGCCTCAATCTTCGCAAGAAGGCGACTACATCGTCGAAATCTCTGACTGTCCTTTCTAAAGGGACCAGACTTAAAGTCACTAAGGTGAAAAGCAGCTGGGGATATACTTCACACGGCAGTAAAAAAGGCTGGGTGTCCTTGAAATACGCTAAATACCTGGGAAGGTATCTGGACGGCAAATACAGAGTCACCCCTGATGAAGGGCTGTGCCTCAGAAAAGGACACTCCACTTCAACTAAAAAGCTGACTGTGATCCCGCATAAGACCGTGCTGACCATAACCAGATTCCATGGAGGCTGGGGACGCACATCTTACAAGGGAAAGACCGGCTGGGTGTCCATGGAGTATGTCAGCCTGAAGTCAACATCGATCGGAGACTCTGACAACGACAGCAGCCAGAACACCAGCAGCAATGATGACGCTAAATACAAAGTCATCGCAGATGTTGGACTTTGTCTCAGAAAAGGGCGTGGAACGTCATATGACAGGATCGCCGTGATACCTTACAAGAAGGTCATCGAAGTCACAAAGATCAAAAACGGCTGGGCAAGGACCACATACAGAGGCAAGACCGGCTGGGCAGCTAAAAAGTATCTCAAGAAGATCAGTGAAGATAACGAGATGCAGGTGGACATCACTAAAAAGAAGATGCTCTCCAAGAGAAAAGTCTACCTGAAGTGGAAGGGATTCAAAAAGGCTACGAAGTACAGAGTCTACAGGTCCAAGCATAAGAGCAGAGGCTATGAGTGCATCCGCGTCACTAAAAGGACTCATATCTCCAACAGTGGACTGGCTGAAGACGATTCATACTACTACAAGGTAAGAGCCTACAGAGGCAAGAAGAAATACGGCGACATATCAGATGCTGAAAGGATATACACAGGTTCTGAATTCGTTGACCTTGATGTTGCAGTAAGAAGCGGAAAGACCACTGCGAAGCTCAACTGGAATGAGGAAAAATTCGTCACAGGATACATAATCTTCAGATCATCCGGCAACGGATATAAGAGGATAGAGGTCATCAGGGACAAGAACCACTCTTCGTATAAAGATAAAGGTCTGGATCCTGACGAAAGATACAGCTATAAGATCAGATCATACAGAAGGATAGGCGGAAAGACTTATTACAGTAATCTTTCTGAAGAAAATGAAGTAGGAAAGTACGAAGAGCCTTCAAAGATCACTATCTCCAATGTGACAAAACCGTCGACCTTACGAGTTTCCCAGGCCTTCACGCTGAAGGGAAAGATAAAATCCGAATATAAACTGAAGAAGGTATACGTGGGTATCTGCACGACTAAGGGCAAATGGAAGAAGGGCATGCATGTTACCAGAAAACCGGGGAAAAAGACCTTCAGGATCTCCTCGGTAGATGCTCTGATCAAGTTCGATGAGCTTTCCAGCGGCACATACCGCTATAAAGTAAAAGCTGTCGACAGCCATGGATATTCAAAGAGACTGGTATATAAGAAGTTTACCGTCAAGAAGAACGGCAAGTTCATATGGCCGTGCGGAAACAGGTCATGCATAACCAGCTACTTTGGATACAGAGCTATTTTCGGTGACTATCATCCGGCCATAGATATCGGAGTACCGACAGGAACCAAGATACACGCGTCAAGGAAAGGAACGGTCATCGTTACACAGAGCAATCCTTATGCTTCATCATACGGTAAATACGTGATCATAGAACACAGCGGAAACTATCAGACCCTTTATGCTCACTGCAGCGCCCTCAAGTGTTCTGTAGGCGATGTGGTCTCACAGGGCGAGACCATCGCTCTGGTAGGCATGACAGGAAACGCTACGGGTCCTCACCTCCATTTCGAGGTCAGGTACAACGGCGTAAAGCAGAACCCGCTCAACTATCTGCCTTAAAGAGTCTTGAAAAAGTGCGTCCGTGCTGTTATCATTTCAATCAGCAGGGTATAAGAAAGGCATATCTGAAACAGGCAGTATGCTTTGTGATAAAGACATGAAAGCGAGGTAATAACATGTTAGATAAGAAAGTAGTTGAACTTCTGAACCAGCAGGTAAACAAGGAATTCTATTCAGCATATCTGTATCTTGATTTTGCTAATTACTATGCAGATGAGGGCCTTGACGGATTCCAGAACTGGTATAACATCCAGGCTCAGGAAGAGAGAGATCACGCAATGCTGTTCATCCAGTATCTGCAGAATAATGGGGAGAAGGTCACTCTTGAAGCTATAGACAAGCCGGACAAGAAGCTGGACAAGCTGGAAACTCCGCTGAAAGAGGCATTCGAGCATGAGCAGTATGTTACAGATCTTATCCACACCATCTATGAGGCGGCGACAAAGGTCAAGGATTACAGGACCATGCAGTTCCTCGACTGGTTCGTAAAGGAGCAGGGCGAAGAAGAAAAGAATGCTGACGATATGGTGAAGAAGTTCTCACTTTATGGAAGCGATCCGAAAGGTCTTTACGCACTGAACGAAGAACTCAGCGGAAGGGCATATTCAGCACCTTCACTGGTACTTGACTGATCATAAAGTAATTTATGGCTCCGGAGCTGAAGGCTCCGGAGTTTTTTTCATGGCTGATATGTGATAGAATACCATTCGTGAAAGAGAAGAAGATCACAGGCGAGGAGCAGACTCGCGCCTTTGCGCTGGAACTGGCAGAAGGACTTGAAAAAGGCGATCTTATCGCTTTGTCCGGAGATCTGGGGACAGGCAAGACGGCATTTACCAGATACATAGCAGAAGGTCTGGGGATCACTGAGACAGTGACCAGCCCCACCTTCACCATCATCCAGGAATACAGAAGCGGAAGGCTGCCTCTGTATCATTTTGATGTGTACAGGGTAAATGATGAAGATGAGCTTTTCGAACTTGGATATGAAGAGTATTTCTACGGCGACGGTGTATGCGTCGTCGAATGGGCAGATCTGATAGAAGATCTCCTGCCTGAGGATGCACTGCGCATCCATATAGATTACGGCGAAAAAGAAGATGAAAGGATCTTTGAATGTTCATTTTAGCTATAGAGACTACAGGTCCCCACTGTTCCTGCGCCCTTGCAGATGAACAGGGAAAAATAAAAGAGATCGTCTCTGAAGGAGAACTGAAACATCTTCAGAGCCTGACTCCCATGATTAAGGAACTCATGGAAGGCTCAGGATATGATCAGATCTCGGATATCGCTGTTTCTGCAGGTCCGGGGTCATTCACAGGCATCAGGATCGGCGTCACCACCGCCAGGGCTTTGTCTCAGGCTACGGGAGTGCCTCTCGTTTCTGTGCCCACGCTTTTTGCTTTCGGTACAGCTGAGGATGCAGATGACGATGTTACGGTGTGTCCCGTGTTCAACGCCAGAAGGAACCAGATATACGGCGGAGCATATCTTAAGGGCGAAGAAGTGATCCCTGCCGGAGCATACGATCTGGATGAGTTTCTGGACATGCTTTCCGGAAGCCGGTTCAGATTTATAGGAGACGGCGTGGGAGCATACGGTGAAGCTATAGACAGATGGGCATCTGAAGAAGATGTCGATGTGAGCTTCAGCACTAAAGATCAGAGGGCGTCAGGCGTGGCGCGCATGGCTCTTCGCATGAAAAAAGATCCGGACAGTTTCCCGGGAAGGACCGGCCTTTCATATAACCAGCTTGAGCCTGAATATATGAGGAAGGCAGAGGCCCAGAGAAAACTGGAGGCGAAAAAGAAGGCGCAGAAAAAGACGGAGGAAGCGGAATGAGCGGCCTCATATTGAGATACGCCTCCGGAAGTGATGCTCCGGCTATGGCTAAGATCGAAAAAGCCAGCTTTCCCAGACCTTCCAAGGAAGAGTATTTCGTAAGGGAGACTGAAGAAAATCCCATGGCCAGATACATGGTAGCCCAGTGCGGAGATGAACTGGCCGGGTATGCAGGTCTGTGGTGCATCCTTGATGAGGGCCATATAAATAACGTTGCAGTGGACATGAAATACAGAGGCCGGGGTATAGGCACGCAGATCATCAGCAAACTCATAGAAGATGCAGAAGCAGAAGGCATAGGCAGGTTCACTCTGGAGGTAAGAC
>CAMCER010000063.1 GCA_945873875.1 uncultured Clostridia bacterium | reverse complement strand
CTGAATCCTGATTTTGTCAGATATGATAAGAATGGAAACGGCAGGCTGGATGAGGAAGAACTTGCCACTGTTTTTATCGTAGGCGGTTATGATTCGGGCGTATCAGATTCACAGGAAAAGAAGAATACGGAGTACTATATGCGCTCGCATAAACACACGCTGGCCAGCGGATATGCAAAATACAGCGTTCCATATGCAGAAAGGTTTTATCCGAAAATCACAGGTGAAGGCAAGACACTTTCTTTAGAACCGTATGTAGCCATTTCAGAAAACTGCGAGCGGACCTCTGGTGTTATAGTTAATGGACGCGTCAGTTCACTTGCCCATGAACTTGGACATCATCTTGGACTGTCTGATCTCTATGACACTTCTTCGACTTAAGGCGAGCCGTGGTCGAACTATAAAGTTGGTACTCTCAGCCTGATGGCAAGCGGCTCGTGGGTGAAAGATAATAACGGTGTATATTCACCGGTATCATTTGATCCATGGTCTAAGACAGAACTGGGCTGGATAGAACCTGAGGAGATGACATCATCGACCCAGTATACGGCCTCTGCCCAGAACTATTACACACTTGAGGAAAACAACATTCTGAAAGTGCCGGCCAATTCCATAAATCCTTCAAGGGCATCCGGCAAGGAAGAATATTATCTGATCGAAGCACGGCGTGCAAATAAATGGGACGAAGGACTGGCATCTCTAAATAACAGCAAATGGAAAACAAAAGACGAAAATGGCGGACTGATCTTCTGGCATATCGATGATGAAGTGCTGACAAGCAATGTGGAATCATCGGGCAGATATAAAAGGATCAACACACCAGAGCACAGACCGGGTGTCATGCCGTTGTATCTGGAATACAATTACAGGACCTGGATAAGCAGCGGGAATACTGTAGGGACAGATACACCGTTTTTCGATAAATACAACTGGGAAAAAAACAAAAACAGTCTGGACATGGATGATACTGATGCGATCAGTCTCCCCAAGTATGGAAATGTGCCAATAACCTACGGTCCTGCCAACAAAAAGTATTCAGGCGCAAACGTCCAGATCCTTTCTGATGCAGACAGAGATATGAATATCGCTTTCTGGGACAGCAGCCATACCCATGATTTTAATTATCAGTATGAAAAATACAGCGAGGGCTTCTGTGAAAACGGCGGGTACTGGTACGAATGCGAAGATTGTATCGACTGCGGAATGAGCAGGTGTGCAGTCACACACTATGAATCGACAGCGCCTGGACATCAGTGGATAAAAGAGGACATTGAAGAACCTGATTACGGCACGAAAGGCGTATCCTTCTGGTATTGTGATCGATGTGGAGAATCGAAATATGTCGATATCCCGGCACTGCCTCTGGGTGAGGGAGCACCGCAAGAATATGCTCACGAAGTGCTTTCAAAGTATAAAAAAGAAACTGATCCGACAGGATCCAGTTTCTCGAAGCTGAAACTCAGGTCTGTGAAGCAGGCAAAGAGGTCCATCAGGCTCGCCTGGAATAAAGCGGGCGCTGTGAAATATGTGATATACGGAAGCAAGTGCGGCAAGACCAGAAAACTGAAACGCCTGATGACCACCACTTCCAGAGCTGTCACCTTCAAAAAGATCGCAGGCACGCGCATGAATTCCAGGACATACTACAAGTTCGTCGTGGTAGCACTGAACAAAAACGGAAGAGTCGCATCCATATCTAAAATGATCCATGTCGCGACAAAGGGCAGCAAGGCGAAGAGCAATCACACCTCGGTCTACGTCTCAAAGAAGATCCGGACCAAGGCAAAGAAACTGAAGAAAGGCTATAAGCTTGCTCTGAAAGCGCAGGCGAAGAAAGGCAAAGGCTGCAAAGTCGCAAAACATGTGGGACTTCGCTATCAGTCCAGCAACAAGAAGATCGTGACCGTTACATCAGGAGGCACCATAAAGGGTATCAAAAAAGGCTCAGCCAAAGTATGGGTATATGCTCAGAACGGGAAATATACCACAGTCTATGTCACAGTGAAATAGAACGGCTGCAGGAAATAAAGAAAAAAATAAGGCATGTGTGCTCAGCTGCACGCGTGCCTTTTTAATAGTTTTCAGTCTTTTTCTTTTCGTCCGGTGAAGAATGCCAGCAGGGCGAAGAAGATCAGTCCGGCTGCAGCGATGAAACTGTCTGCGTTCATTCCGAACTGGCTGAAGTCTGTCTGGGTGCAGAGTGTGATTATGGAGCCTGTGACAAGGCCCAGGATAACGAAGTATAAAGCCTGCGGATGTGAGTGCAGTGCAATACGCAGCAGCTTGATGCCGGCGATGAGCCCGCAGACTACGCCCAGGACTATGGGCACCAGCAGAAGCAGGCTGTCGCGATACTCCGGGGAGCCCAGGAGGATCCCGTCTCCGTATAAAAAGAGTGTGATGTTATTAAGGGTTTCCAGCACCATGGGGTAAACTCCGAAAATAAGCAGCATGAGAGAGCCGCTTATGCCCGGAAGGAGCATGGCGATAGTCGCTATGATGCAGCATATGAATACCCACAGGGCAAGGGTGAAGTTCAGACCGCCGTACTGGGCGATGGTCCTGGCGCCTGATCCGCTGCTCCCTGAAAAATTCGACCACAGGGAAATACCCACCATGAATATGAAAGCAAGCGAAAACAGGATAATGTTCCTGTTTTTGTTTTCTCCTTTATACTGATGCCTGTCGCCGATGGCCCTTCGATAGATAATAGGGATGCTCCCGATTATCAGACCTATGAAGCAGAAATTGAGTATGATCTCATGAGACTTCATGGCCAGCATGATGACTTTAGCGCACAGCAAAATACCTGCGGCCATGCCGATAATGAGGAGCGCAAGGAACGCGATGTTCTTCTTTATGTTTTTTTTGCTGAAGGATTCCAGTATCCTGTCATACATCCTCAGTATGACCGCCATAGTCCCGCCGCTGACGCCGGGGATCGTGTTGGCGAAGCCGATAAGGAATCCGCCCAGGAAAGTCTTTATGTGTTTCATTCTGTTTCCTTTGAAAGCCTGCTTCGGCTGCGTGCCGCTTCAGGGCACAAGGCTCTTACAGACTCTTCAGATATTCTATTTCTTCCCGTTTTAGCTTTCTGTAGTGGCCCTCCATGAGCCGTCCCAGATATATCTCGCCGATGGAGACGCGCTGAAGCTCGATGACTTTGTTGCCTACTGCCGCGAACATGCGCCGCACCTGCCGGTTCTTTCCTTCGTGTATGCCTATCTCGACCAGGGTGTTTTTACGCACCTGCTTTATTACCTTCACGTAGGCCTCGGCTGTGGTATAGCCGCCGATGTCCACGCCTTTTCTCAGTTTCGCGGCCCGCTCAGGGGACAAAACACCGGTGACTAATGCTCTGTAGACCTTTTCGACTTTATGGGAAGGGTGAGCCAGTCTGTTGGCAACTTCACCGTCGTTGGTCATTATGAGAAGTCCCGTAGTGTCGCTGTCCAGCCTTCCTACTGGGAATACTCTGGTGCCTACATCGCTTACCAGATCAGCCACTACAGGCCTTTCCCTGTCATCGCTCATGGCAGTGATGTATCCTTTGGGTTTGTTGAGGATCAGATATTCCATTTTCGTCACAGGGCTGATCACTTTGCCGTTTACTTCGACTACGTCGCCGTCTTCGGTAACGAAGCCCATTTCCTTTACGGTGAGGCCGTTGACTTTGACGTTGCCGTTGGCTATGAGTTCATCAGCTTTGCGGCGGCTGGCGACACCTGCCTGCGCTATGTATTTATTGAGTCTCATTTCAGTTTTCCTCCGGGAGGATGATCCGGTAATAATCCTTATCCAGCACGAGCCGCGAGATGTTGAATTCATCTGCTACGCGTTTGTTTATCTTATCCACGTAGTCTCTGGACACGTTCAGGGCGCTGCCGGTGCTGCCGGAACTTTCTGCTGTGCCGCTCTGGCCGGCGGCCTTTCCGGATCCTTTTTCCGGTCCTGCTTCTTCGTTGAGCATGACTTTATCCTGCAGGGCGATATATCTGGCTTTGTCAGTGATCCAGTTCCTGCTGTTGAAGATGACCAGCGGGTCTGAATCGGAGAATATATCCCGCCCCATCAGCAGCCTTGAATCGTACTCAAGACCGAAGAGGTTGCTCAGCGTCGGGAGTATATCCATACTGCTGCAGTATTTGTCTACTTTTTCCGGTTTCATTTTAGAATTATATAATATTAACGTGCTCTTGTATATCTCGAATTCTTCATCGGTCTTATGCCTCGTGAGCGCGTCGATGGAAGACTGCTTCATGCCATAAGGGAAGTGGTCGCCGGAAAGGACGATGACTGTGTCATCCAGCCGGCCTGCTTTTTTCAGGTCTTTCAGCAGCTGCTCCATGGCTCTGTCCAGTTCGATGTTGCAGGCAAGATAGGCCTTTGCTTCTTCTGGAAGATCCAGATCCTCAACAAACTCCCGGTTTTTAGCCGCCATGCGGTTGTCTTTGAAGTTGTAGGCCATGTGGCCGCTGACGGTCATGTAGTATACGTGGAATTTCTTGTCTTTCACATAGTCCGGTGTGGTGAGTTTTATCATCTCAAGGTCTGAAGGCGGCCATGCCGGATCCATGTCAAGCCCGGTGCCGATGCCCTTGAAGGTGTAGCCCATGTTGGGGTGGGTCTCTGTCCGTTTGTAGTAATCAGCGTAATAGTCGTGATAGGCCTTAGTGGTATAGCCGGCCTTTCCCAGCTGATGACCGAGAGTCAGGGGCAGCCAGTTTTCTGCCGACTGGTTCAGGCTCCATACCCCGGACTTGGGGATCAGGCTCATGTTGTTCACGTACTCTCCGTCGGAAGTGCTCACGTCCCAGAGGGGGTTATAGAAATTGGTGAAGTCAAAACCCTCGTGCTGCATTTTATAAAGTGTCGGTGTGAGCTCCCTGTCCACTGCGTAGCTGCAGAAGCTTTCCGCGGTCAGGACGATCAGGTTCTTTCCTTTGAATAAACCAGTCTTGTCGTTCTTTTTCGTCGGCTCGGCCTCATTAAAGTAGTCGTTCATTTTTCTGACTACGGCATCATCTGTTTTTTCTGAGATGCTTTTGAAATCTATATCGAGGACGTTGAATCTTTCCTGGGAGCGCAGCTTGGCCTTTTCTGTTTTGCTGTCTGCTGCCGGGCCGGCATTTCCTGAAGAACTGTCGTCATCAAATGAAGGCGGCATGGGATCAAATCCGAATACCAGCCGCTGGCCGCTTATGACGAAGGTGGTGCCCAGACCGAGTTTAGACACGCCGGCTTTGAAATTATCCGTACGGAATATGAGGCTGTTAGGCGATAGGGCTCCTTCAGGTGATATGAAGGTGGAGCCCACAGCGCCGCCGCCGATCAGCACTGCCATAAGCAGGACCAGCATCAGCTTTCCGAAGGTCGTCTTTCTGAAGGTCAGTTTCGCGCAGATGATAATGATAAGAATGATCACCGGGACCAGGTGGGCCAGGATCATCCATTTGCACTCAGAGACTGCGATTATTATCTCGCGCATGAAACTTGTCACCTGCCCGCCGTTTATCAGCGAGTCAGGAGAGAAATACATGCGCATGAGATATTCGCAGACGGTCT
>CAMCER010000062.1 GCA_945873875.1 uncultured Clostridia bacterium | reverse complement strand
AGCGAAGGCTTCATAAACGCAGCTGTTGCTGTTGACAAGGCTGTAGTCGTCACTGAACCTGAAGTTGCATCTATCCGTGACGCTGATACTATCGATAACTGTCTGGAAGAGATCGGCATCGAAAAAAGGTTCTTCGTAGTCAACAAAGTAAGGGCCTCACTTATGGCAAGCGGCACGCTTCCTGATCTTTCATCGATCTCAGATATACTGAAACCTAAACTTTTAGGAGTCATCCAGGACGATGATAATATTTTTGCTTCCACCAACACGGGAGTGCCTATAGTCCTTAAAGAAGGGACGTATATAAACAGCAATTTCAACAGGATCCTCGACCGTCTCATCGAGGAATGATATCACTTTCTTAAACAGATGAAATGAAATGCAGGAGATATGAGTCGTCAGAAATTGATGACTTTGCTTCGCATGCCCACGCTTATTATGAGTCCCAGTGCTATCATGTTCGCCAGCACCGATGATCCGCCGTAGCTGATGAAGGGGAGTGTGACGCCGGTGACAGGCATTATTCCCATGGACATGGCGATATTCTCAAATACCTGGAAAAGGAACATCCCGATAAAGCCTATGGCCACCAGAGCGCCGTAAAGGTCTCTTGCCTCATATATGATCTTTGCGATCCTGTAAAAGAACAGGGCGAACATGAACAGCAGTACGGCACCGCCTATGAATCCCAGCTCCTCAACGATGACAGAGAAAATAAAGTCTGACTTCTGTACCGGAAGGTAGTCGAGTTCCTTCTGCGTTCCGTTGAACAGGCCTTTTCCTGTGAAGCCGCCCGAGCCGATGGCGATCTTTGACTGGTAGACCTGCCAGTTTCCCTGAAGGGAAAGATTATCCGGATGCAGGAAGGCATCGATACGCTCCTTCTGATAGGATGCCATGAATTTGTAAACCACCGGTATCGACAAAAGAAATACCGCGATGAATTTAACGAAAGCTCTGTAATCTATCCCTGCGTAAAACAGCATGAATATCCAGATAGCGCAGAAGACAAGAGCAGAACCCAGGTCTTCTTTTACGATTATCAGGATGAATGGCGCTGCGTACAGGGCAGCGAATATTATCGATTTGAATGAGTCCAGCGTGCCTCTTCTCTTAGTGAAATACTTTGCCATGAGAAGGGTGAAGGTGATCTTTACGATCTCTGAGGGCTGGAAGGTCATGCTGCCGATGTGTATCCATGCCTTTGAACCGTACTGTTCATATCCCAGCCCGGGGACATATACCGTCAGCAGGATGAGAAGCGATGCTATATACAGGATTTTTTCAAAATTCTGGAAAACACGGTAATCTATGGTAAGTATCACGAAGAGAAGTATGAATCCTAGAACGTAGGCTGCGGCCTGGACTATGACGTCTCTGGTCAGCACGAAACCGTTGTCATAGGATATACTTTCGATCATGAGAAGGCTTACGGCCGCAAAGATAATGGCGGTCACAAGCAGTATTTTATCGGCATTTTTGAACAGTTCTCTGAAATTTCCCATTTAGCCCTTCTTGCTTGACTATGTTGCTGAAAATCATTATAATAATTTTGTATGATTATATCAAAGAATCAGCAATCATTTCAAGATTTTAACGTATATTTCATGCACCTGGAACTTTAGAGACCGCAGGTCTTCAACACGTTGAAAACAGGCGGTATACGATATTCGGACAATTGAATACAGGAGGTGGTAAGATGTCAGACATCGTGATCCATATAATAATAGGCGCAGTATGCCTTATACTGGGTCTTTTGATTGGGTATATACTGAGGAAAGCCCTCGGTGAAAAAGCTATCGGAAGCGCAGAGCAGAAAGCTCAGAATCTTATCCTTGACGCAGAGAACAGGGCGCAGACCATAAAGAAGGAAGTTCTCATCGAAGCCAAGGAGGAAGCGCACCAGATGCGCGGGGATGTTGAGAAGGAGATCAAAGAAAGGCGTAATGAGATCCATAAATCTGAACGCCGTCTCGTACAGAAAGAAGAGGCTATAGATAAAAAGCTCGAAAACATCGAAAAGAAAGAAGAGAGCATAGTAAACAAAGAACGCGGTCTTTCCAACAAGCAGAGTGAACTTGATAAGATAATCGCGAAGGAAATGACAGAACTGGAGAGGATATCAGGCTATTCCATCGAAGAAGCTAAAGAGATACTCCTTGCCAATACTGAAAAAGAGATAAGACACGAAGCATCCGTCATGATAAAGGATGTGGAATATAAGGCTAAAGAAGAAGCAGACAGGAAAGCGAAGGAAATAATCACCGGAGCTATCCAGAGATGCGCAGCAGACCATGTTGCAGAAAGTACCGTTTCTGTAGTGAACCTGCCTAATGATGAGATGAAGGGCAGGATCATCGGACGTGAGGGCCGCAACATCAGGGCTATCGAGACTAAGACCGGTGTTGACCTGATCATTGATGACACTCCGGAAGCAGTAATACTGTCGGCATTCGATCCGGTAAGAAGAGAGATCGCAAGGATCGCTCTCGAAAAACTTATCGTTGACGGCAGGATCCATCCTGCAAGGATCGAAGAGATGATCGAGAAAGCCAGGAAGGAAGTCGATGCCACTATCAAGGATGCAGGCGAACAGGCCACATTCGAGGTAGGTATCCACAACCTTCATCCTGAGCTGATAAAACTCCTGGGAAGACTCAGATACAGGACTTCCTACGGACAGAACGTGCTCAAGCACAGTATCGAGGTAGCTCATCTGTCAGGGCTCATGGCAGGCGAACTGGGACTCGATGAGAAACTTGCCAAGAGGGCAGGACTCCTCCACGATATAGGCAAGGCTCTCGACCACGAAGTAGAAGGTACACACGTTGATATCGGTATCGATATCCTTAAGAAATACAAGGAGACAGATGCTGTCATCAATGCTATGGCCGCACATCACGGCGACTATGAGCCTAAGTCCATGGAAGCAGTGCTCATCGCTGCTGCAGATGCTTTATCGGCTGCAAGACCGGGCGCCAGAAGAGAGACTCTGGAGACTTACATCAAACGTCTCAAAGAGCTGGAAGAGATTGCTGATACTACACCTGGAGTCGAGAAGTCATTTGCTATCCAGGCAGGCCGCGAGATAAGGATCGTTGCCAAACCTGAGCAGGTCAACGATGACGAGATCGTTTTCCTGGCCAGAGATATCTCCAAGAAGATCGAATCAGAACTGGAGTATCCGGGCCAGATAAAGGTCAACGTCATAAGAGAGACCAGAGCCATAGACTATGCCAAATAACAGGCAGAAAAGATATATCATCACGATCAGAAGACCAGCGGGATCAATGCTCGCTGGTCTGATAATATAGGAGAAAACATGTTCGTATATCTTGACAACAGCGCTACGACCAGACAGTTCGATCAGGTCACGGACGAAATGATCAGATATATGAGAGATGATTACGGAAACCCGTCGTCTCTCTACAGAATGGGAATAACTGCTGAGAAGGCTCTGAAGGCGGCAAGAAAAAAGGTCGCAGGTTCTCTGGGCGTATCACCTGACGGCATCATCTTCACATCCGGCGGTACGGAGGCTGACAATACAGCGCTTTACAGCGCATGTCAGGCGAGAAGACGTACGGGCAGGAAGATCATAACCACTCAGGTGGAACATCCTGCAGTTTTAGAGACTGTCAGAAAGCTTGAAAGCGAAGGTTTTACGGCAGTTTATCTTCCGGTGGATGAAAACTGCCTGATAGACGCAGACAGACTTGAGGCGGAGATCGATGAAGATACGATACTGATCTCGGTCATGCATGTGAATAATGAGACTGGGGCAGTGCAGCCCGTTAACAGGATCGGCAGGATAAAGGACAGATATAACAGAGAAAACAGAGAGAAGAACACAGGGATCATTTTCCACACAGATGCTGTCCAGTCATATTTCAAGATCCCGGAGGCGGCACATCTGGTAGAAGACGGAGAAAAAGGCGCTTTTGCTGACATGATATCTGTCAGCGCGCACAAGGTCCACGGACCTAAAGGTGCCGGAGCCCTGTACGTGAAAGAGGGCATTTCAGTAAAGCCTTTCATCACCGGAGGCGGTCAGGAAAAAGGCATGCGTTCGGGGACTGAGAACGTAGCTGCCATAGCAGGATTCGGCAGGGCGGCTGAGATAAACGCGGAAAGAGAAGAGCAGCTTTTCACTGATATGACTGAAATAAAGGAATACCTGAAAAAGGGTATCATAACTGAGATAAAGGACATAAAGATAAACGGTCCTGAAAGCGGGCCTTCAGCCAGTCCTTCTGTCCTGAATATATCATTTGCAGGGACCAGGGGAGAAGTGATACTGCATACTCTGGAAGAGGACGATATCTATGTTTCCACAGGTTCTGCCTGTTCATCCAACAAAAGCGGTGACAGTCATGTCCTGAAAGCCATGGGGCTTTCACATAAACAGATAGAAAGCGCACTCAGGTTCAGTTTCGGCGGTTTTGAGACGAAAGAGCAGATTGATTTTGTCATAGACAGGCTTAAAGCGGCTGTAACGAGATTCAGGAAGCTGGGTTCATTCAGATAAATCATAAAAAATATTATGGAAACCGAGGCGGATAGTGTTTTCTGCCGGCTATGGAGGATAAATTGAACGAAAAACAGATCATGATAGTAAGGTGCGGCGAGGTGGCCCTCAAGGGTATGAACAAGCCGTATTTCGAAAAGATGCTTGTCGAAAGAATCAGGAGACTGACTCATAAACTGGGAGACGTTTCCGTATCAAGGCATGAAGGCCTGATCTTCATCCATGCTGATAAAGCTATCGAAAAGCAGGCACTCATAAAAGAGATATCAAAGGCTTTCGGAGTGGATTCCATAAGTCCCGCAGTTGAAGCAGAGCCTGATCTTGATGAGATCGGTCCTGTTGCAGTTGATTATATGATGGACCTTATCAGAAAAGAAGGGATAAAGACTTTCAAAGTCGAAGCCAAGAGAGCGGATAAGAATTTCCCGGTGAAATCCCCGGAGATATCCCGCATTATCGGCGCCAAGGTCCTTATTGGCTGCAAGGTGCTTAAGGTGGATGTCCATGATCCTGACTGCCTTCTTCATGTCGATGTGAGAAAAGACAGGGCTTATATCTATCACGAAAAGATATCCGGATTCGGAGGGCTTCCACTCGGGACCAACGGGAAGGGAATGAGTCTTCTTTCCGGCGGGATAGATTCTCCCGTTGCTACATGGATGATGGCCAAGAGGGGAATGATGATAGAGGCAGTTCACTTTCATTCATATCCATATACCAGCCAGAGGGCCCAGGAAAAGGTCGAGGAGCTGGCATCGCTGGTGGCTGTATACTGCGGCAGATTCAGACTTCACGTCATCAATCTTTTGCCCATACAGGAGCAGATAGTGACCAACTGCCCGGAGGATGAGACTACTATACATGTGCGCAGGTTCATGATGCGCATCGCAGAGAAACTGGCTGTGAAAAACGACTGCGGTTTTCTCATTACAGGAGAAAATCTGGGGCAGGTGGCAAGTCAGACAGCAGAGGCGCTTGTAGTCACCAACCAGGCGGTATCGCTTCCGGTCCTGAGGCCGCTTATCGCCATGGATAAAGTGGACATTATGGACAAGGCTAAAGATATAGGCACATACGAGA
>CAMCER010000061.1 GCA_945873875.1 uncultured Clostridia bacterium | reverse complement strand
CGGCGTGTGGTCACGGGCAGGTTGGCCCAGATAGCCTGGTTGGTCATGTCTTCGACATGGAGAGCCATTTCCCATGTGAGTTTGTCGTAGGCAGGGTCGTCCTCCATGCTGATATCTACTGTCATGTATTCATCGCCCATGTGAAAGCCTCTGTTGACACCGCCGTAGGCCTTGTGGAACATTCCGGACAGGATATGCTCGCCGCAGTGGCGCTGCATGTTATCGAAGCGGTGCGCCCAGTCGATGGCGCAGTGAACAGTGCTGCCGACCGCAGGAAGGGCAGATTCAGCAGAGTCAGCACTGTCATCGGATGACTCGGACAGGGCGTCCTTCACAGCATCAGCGCCGCCTTCGCATGTCTCGGGGAGTGCCACTTTGTGGAATATGGTGTCACCGATGTCAAATACATCGATGACTTTAAGGCCGGCGATGCTCCCGATGTCGCAGCTTTGTCCGCCTCCTGTGGGGAAGAAGACCGTCTGATCAAGGATGATCAGGGCGGTTTTCCCGTCCTTTTTCCACTTCAGCCCCGGAAATTTTTCGGCATCTTTTTCTCCGAAAATAACGCCGATAACTTCCGAGTCGCATTCCTTCATATATACATCCTGCTGGAATAATTTAATAGTTCCCATTATCATTCTCCTGTGTTCGGCGGCTGTCTTTCAGCCGCACATGGTGACTGGTTTCTCTAATGATTCCGACGGCTGGCTTTCAGCCATTTATCCGTCGCTGGCAAAGCCTTTTCGCCTGCATGAAAATTATACCACAACTCAGGAGTATGCTCTCCTTCAAATGACAAAAGCACGCAGATGTAGTATAATTTTTACAACGGAAAATATAGTAAATGAAAGGGGTAAGACCTGTGAAAATACCTGAACTTTTAAGGGATGACAGGATCACGTTTTCTCTGGAGATATTCCCTCCGAAAAAAGCGATCAACAAGAACAAATTATATAACATAGTAAGAGAGCTGAAGCCGCTTGAGCCGGACTACATCAGTGTGACCCACGGGGCCGGAGGCAAGGAAAAAGACGCCTTCACCTGTGAGATCGCATCGACCATAAAAAAGTGGTACGACATCGAGACCATGGCTCATCTTACATGTGTCAACGCAGGCCGCGAGCAGATCGAACTGGCCATAGATGATCTTAAAGAAAGCGGGATAAAAAATGTCCTGGCGCTGAGAGGCGACATAGATCCGGAGAAAGGCAACACCGGGGATTATGAGCACGCAAATGAGCTGGTTTCGATAATAAAGGAAAAGGGCGGCCTGAATATCCTGGGAGCATGCTACCCGGAAGGACACTATGAAAGCCCGGATCTTGAAACGGATATCGAGCATCTCAAGTATAAGATAGACGCAGGCGTGGAAGGCCTGATAACCCAGCTTTTCTTTGATAATGAGCTGATGTACCGCTATCTTGATAAACTGGACAAAGCCGGCATAACTGTACCGGTGGATGCAGGCATCATGCCTATCACCAATGCTAATCAGATAAAGAGGACGGTGTCATTGAGCGGCGCCAGTCTTCCGCCAGAGTTCACAAAGATGATAGGCCTTTACGAACACGACTCCAAAGGGCTGTTTGAGGCGGGCATCGACTATGCTGTAGACCAGATCAGAAGACTCATCGACCACGGCATAGACGGCATACATCTTTATATAATGAATTCGCCTGAAGTGGCAAAGCGCGTGTACGAAGGGATAAAGGACCTGCTGTAGGAGCCGGCAGAAACAGGGGTCCTGCTGACTGAAAGCCCGGCGTAGAAACCGGCAGCTGCGGGGCCATAAGGTCGGAAGTGAATGCTGATGAGCAGAGGTCTGGCGAACAAGCTGTCTGACAAATAAACAGACGGATGCATGTTATCTGATGAAATTACCTGGAGAAGATAAATTGAACATATTTGAGGAATCAAAAAACAGAATAATCATCCTGGACGGGGGCATGGGCACCATGATCCAGAAAAGCGGAGCAGATACCAGCGTGCTCCCGGAAGTTTTGTCCATCACGGACCCTGAGACCATAATATCCATCCACAGAAAGTACGTGGAAGCTGGATCTGACATCATATATGCCAACACTTTCGGTGCTAACAGATTCAAGCTTGAAGATACGGACTACACGGTGGAGGAAGTGGTCGATGCTGCAGTGAAGAATGCCAAAGCCGCTGCAGCAGGGAAAGCGCTTACAGCCGTGAGCCTTGGACCCTTGGGAAAAATGCTGAAACCGCTGGGGCACCTGCCTTTTGAGGATGCGTATGACTGCTTCAGACAGGTGGCTGTCCAGGGTGAAAAGTCGGGAGCTGATATCGCTGTAATAGAGACTATGACTGATCTTTACGAAGCCAAAGCAGCTCTTCTTGCAGTGAAGGAAAATACAGATCTTCCCGTTTTTGTCTCCATGTCTTTTGAGGAGACCGGAAGGACGTTCACAGGATGCGGCATAGCGAATATGGCCATGACCCTGGGGGGACTTGGCGCTGATGCTATCGGTATAAACTGCTCCCTTGGACCTGACGAGATATTCCCGCTGGCAGATGAGATGTGCAGGGAGACCGACCTTCCCGTTTTCATAAAGCCTAACGCGGGCCTGCCTTCTCCAGAGACCGGCGAATACGACATATCGGCAGAGGATTTCTGCAAAACCATGGAAAAATACCCGGCTCTCGGAGTGAACATGCTGGGCGGCTGCTGCGGCACGACTCCGGAATATATCGCCGGGCTGAAAAAGATATCAGAAAGCTATAAACCCGCTGAAAGACCGGAAAGAGATAAGAAAGCAAGGGTATGCAGCGCGACAAACGTCGTTGACATAGACCATACTGTCATCGTCGGCGAACGGCTCAATCCGACGGGTAAGAAGAAACTGAAAGAAGCGCTGGCAGCGAAAGACTATGATTTTATTTTGTCCCAGGCAGCAGACCAGCTGGAAGACGGTGCTGAAGTGCTGGATGTGAATACGGGAGCACCGGAGGTCGACGAAAAGACACTTCTGCCTGAGGTGATAAGAAAGATACAGAGCATCACAGACGTGCCGCTTCAGATCGATACATCTGATCCGGATGCCATGGAGGCGGCGCTGAGAGCATATAACGGCAAGCCCATCGTCAATTCTGTCAACGGCGAGGCTGAGAACCTGAAAAAACTTCTGCCGGTGATAAAGCATTACGGCGCGGCGGTGATCGGGCTGACTTTGGATGAGAAGGGCATCCCGAAAACTGCAGAGGGCAGGTTTGAAATAGCAGAAAGGATCCTGAAAGAGGCTGAAATATACGGTATAAGAAAAGAAGATGTGTACATAGACTGTCTGACGCTTACGGCTTCGGCTGAGCAGGCCGGCGTCAGGGAAACTCTGAAGGCCATAAGAATGGTCAAAGATCGTCTGGGCCTGAAGACGGTGCTGGGAGTTTCAAACATCAGCTTCGGCCTCCCCAACAGGCCGCTTATAAACAGGACTTTCCTGGCTCTGGCTCTTGAAGAAGGGCTTGACCTCCCCATCATGAACCCGGCAGATGAGGGGATGATGGGTACAGTCAGGACCTTTGAGATGCTCAGCAACAGAGATGAGAACGCGACCGCATTCATCGACAAATACAAGAACTGGCAGGAGCCTTCAGCCAGCGCACCTGCAAACGCAAAGGCGCAAGCCGCACCGGCAGCCGGAAATGCGCCGTCTGGCGCAGCGCCAAATGCTTCAGCAGCAAACGCAGCGGAAAAGGGCACGCTCCTTTACGCTCTTGAAAGAGGTCTTGCCTCTGAAACGAAGCAGATCGTGGCGGAGATGCTTAAAGAGAATGACCCTATGGACATAGTCAACGACCAGCTTGTCCCGGCTCTTGATGCTATCGGAAAGGAATTTGAGACCGGGGAGATATTCCTGCCTCAGATGATGCAGGCGGCAGAGGCTGCCCAGGCCGGATTCGGCGTGGTAAAAGAATCCCTTGAAGCTTCAGGCAGGGAAAAGGTATCCAAGGGGAAAGTCGTTATCGCAACAGTGAAAGGCGACATCCACGACATCGGCAAGAACATCGTAAGGACCATCATGGAAAACTTCGGTTACGACATGATCGATCTGGGAAAAGACGTTCCGCCTGAGGCTGTGGTAGAAGCCGTCAAAAAAGATGATATAAAACTCGTGGGCCTGAGCGCTCTCATGACGACTACCTTAAAGAGCATGGAGACGACTATCGAAGCAATAAAAAAAGAAAGCCCCGACTGCAAAGTAATGGTAGGCGGAGCTGTTCTTACAGAAAGCTATGCAAAGAAAATAGGTGCTGATTTCTACAGCAAAGACGCCATGCAGTCTGTTGAGGCAGCCCGGAAAGTGCTGGGCTGACAGGGCATCTGGCCTTTGCAGGAAGGATAACTATTTATCCTTTGTGATATCAGCGAAATATTCTTTTACTCTTTCAAATGATTCAGGGCTTATGACATGCTCGATCCTGCAGGCATCATCAGCAGCAGTCTTTTTCCTGACGCCGAGATGCATCAGGACATCAGTTAACACTCTGTGACGCTCATAGATGCTGTCGGCAACTGCAAGACCTTCTTCAGTAAGAGTGATCTTGCCGCCTTTGTCGATGTCAAGATATCCGTGGTCCTTCAGAAGGTTGACAGCTCTGCTGACGCTGGGCTTGCTGAAACCCATTTCAGCTGCCACGTCAACGGAGTGGACTTCCGGATTGTCCTGGCTGAGTACGTATATAGTCTCGAGATACATCTCGCCCGATTCCTGTAGTTTCATGATATTTCTCCAATCTCTGATAATACTCTGGTAAAATGATATAATAAACGGGACGATTTTTCAACAGGTCCGCGGCAGCAGCCCGGAGAATGGAAATGCCGGCGGCGAAAGAATAGTGTAAAACCTTCCCGACAGCACGGGATAAAGAGATAAACGGCACGGAATGAAGAAAGGAACGATATGCCAGTACCAGAACCAGTTGCATTTACCATATTCGGCCTTGACGTAAGGTGGTATGGGATCCTGATAGCCATCGGGATCATCGTGGCAACGCTCATAATATACAAGAGGGCGCCTCTGCACGATCTTCCCAGAGAGAAAGTCCTTGATTTCGGCATTATCTGCATACCTGCAGGGATAATCGGTGCGCGCCTTTATTATGTGATCTTCAAGTGGGACAGCTATAAAGATGACCCGCTTTCGATCTTTGATATAAGGCAGGGCGGTCTTGCCATACACGGAGGACTGATACTGAGTCTGCTGGCGGTGTTCATTCTCTGCAGGATATGGCATTACAGGCCGCTGAACATCCTGGACCTGGCCATGCCTGCCATAGTGCTGGCGCAGGCCATAGGAAGATGGGGAAACTATTTCAATTCAGAGGCTCACGGCGGGCCCACAGATCTGCCCTGGGCCGTTACCATCGGGGGACAAACGTATCACCCAACATTCCTCTACGAGTCCATATGGTGTCTGATACTGTTCTTCGTGCTCATACTGGTGGACAATAAAAGAAAATTCTACGGGCAGACATTCCTGCTTTACGGGATCCTTTACTCGGTGGAAAGGTTCTTCGTAGAGTGGCTGAGAACAGACAGTCTGATGATAGGACCCTTCAGGCAGGCCCAGGTCATAAGCGGCGTCATAATGGCAGTG
>CAMCER010000060.1 GCA_945873875.1 uncultured Clostridia bacterium | reverse complement strand
TCATCGAAGTGAACCCGAGAGCATCACGTACAGTTCCTATCCTGAGCAAGGTAACAGGAGTGCCTATGGTGAAAGTCGCCATAGCATCCATGCTGGGACAGAGCCTGCAGGAGCAGGGATACGGCACAGGGCTCTATCCGAGATCGGCTAATTACGCTGTCAAGGTGCCGGTATTCTCAGGAGCTAAACTGGTAGATACCGACATGGTGCTTGGACCTGAGATGAAATCCACAGGTGAGGTACTGGGCATCGATCCTAACCTGGACAAGGCCATATATAAGGGATTCCTTGCTGCCAACATGCACATACCGACAGAAGGAACAGTATATGTATCCTTAAGGGATTATGAGAAGAACGACAACGCAGCTGACATCATCAGAGCGTATAACGCCAAGGGCTTTGAGATCTGCGCTTCAAAGGGAACTGCTGATTTCCTCAATGAAAGAGGCATACCTGCACAGAAGATGAGCATGGATGAATATAAGGAGGCTCTGGAAGACAGGATCCAGCTTGTCATCAATATACCGACTCTGACCAACCATTCAGAGACTCTGGGCTTTGCCATGAGGAGACTGGCTATAGAAAGAGGACTTGCAGTCCTGACATGCATGGATACTGCAGAGGCCTTCCTGAAAGCCATAGACCTGAAGCAGAAGGGCACAGAGCTTGACTACAGACTTGTATGGGAATGATCAGATAGTAAAAGCAGCAAACGATGCGAGAGCCGGGCATCTTCCCGGCTCTTTTCAATGACGGAAAAACAGACTTGTATTTTCTGTCTTAAAATGGTAATATTCTTGTAATTGTTTGTTGGATCATTGAAGAGGTGAATATGGAAATCGAACTGAAATATGGGATCGCCAGTAATGATATAGCGAACCGCATCTGGAAGGATCCCTATCTGAAGGAAATAGAAGAACCGGATACCAGAGAGACACTGAGCATGAAGGGCGTGTATTTCGATACAGAAGAACACGACCTGATGAAAAACAACATAGCCCTGAGAGTAAGGAAAGAAGGCAGCCGTATCGTAGCGGCTCTGAAATGGGACGATAACAGCGAAGGCGCTCTTCACAAGAGAGAAGAGATGAACGTTGCCGTAACTGACGAGGCGCAGCTGGAGAAGCCTAACATAGTAGTCTTTGAAGAAAGCGACATAGGAAAAGAGCTGATCAGGATAATAGGCGGCAAGAAGCTGGTGAAACTCATGGTCGTCGACGTAGTGAGGCGCAGGTTCAGAGTCGAAGAAAACGGCACCATCATGGAGATATCCATGGACAAAGGCCAGATCATAACCGATAAAGGCGAAGAGCCTGTCTTAGAGATCGAGATCGAGCTTTTCTCAGGCGACGACAAGGCCCTGACAGATCTGGGCGACCGGCTGGCTGAGACCTACGGTCTGGTGTCAGAAAAGCGCAGCAAATACCTTCGCGGCATCACTTTGCTGGGCATGAATGAAGCATAAAAAAGAAATTGATAAAAGACTGCGGAAGCGGTCTTTTTTTGTCCCCTCAAAACCTTTACATTTCAACATATGAAGAGTATAATCAATATATCTGCGTTTAGGTATTCGCAGTAAAGCTGGGACACCAATTTTAGGAGGAAATATATTCATGAAAACAACATTTATCTCAAAAGAAAACAACGACGCGAAATTTGAAATTGAATTCACAGGAGAAGAATTCGAAGAAGCTATACAGAAGGTGTATAAGAACACTAAAGACAGATTCCGTGTAGACGGCTTCAGAAAAGGCAAGGCTCCCAGAAGCATCATCGAGAAAAGATACGGCGAGCACATCTTTGAAGACGACGCTATCAACGATCTGTTCTCAGAAAACTATATGAACGCTGTAAACGAGCTGGAACTGAAAGTCATCAACAGCCCGAGAGTGGAATTCCAGACCATCAGCAGAACAGACGGACTCAAGGTCACAGTAACTGTTGAGGTTTATCCGGAAGTTGATGTAAAGGATTATAAGGGCGTGGAGATCGAAAGAAGAGTCGCTGAAGTAACAGAGGCTGACATCGATACAGAGATCGACACACTCCGCAAGAGAAACGCAAGGATCGAGAACGTTGACAGACCTGTAAAAGACGGCGACCACATCATCCTGGACTTCGACGGATCAGTTGACGGCGTTCCCTTCGACGGTGGAAAAGCAGAGAGATACTCACTGGTAGTAGGATCAGGCACATTCGTTCCCGGATTCGAAGAGCAGCTCATCGGCGTAGAGCCGGGCGGCGAAAAAGACGTCATAGTAACATTCCCGGAAGATTACGGTGCAGAAGATCTGGCAGGAAAAGAAGCAGTATTCAAGTGCAAGGTCCACGAAGTAAAAGAAGAAGAGCTTCCTGAACTGGACGATGACTTTGCTAAGGACGTAAGCGAATTCGATACTCTGGAAGAGCTGAGAAACGACACTAAGGAAAAACTGCAGGATGAGAAGAAGACCAGAGCAGAGAACATGATGAAGGACGCTGCTATCAAGGCCGTATATGAGGCAAACGACATCTACATCCCGCGTCCGCTGGTAGAAGATGAACTTGATAACATGATCGACACTCTGAAGCAGAGGATCGCGCAGCAGGGCGTTGAATTCGATAAATACCTTGGCTACATCGATAAGACAGAGAGCGACATGCGTGAAGAGATGAAGGAAGAGGCTGAGAGGAACGTCAAGACCAGGATGCTGGTAGGCGCTGTAGTAGATAAAGAAAACATCAAGGCTTCTGACGAGGATCTGGACAAGCAGGTCGAAGATATGGCCAAGCAGTATAACATGGAAGCAGATAAGATCAGAGAGATGCTGGGAGAAGACAATCTCCAGTTCATGAGAAAAGATCTTGAGATGCAGAAGGCAGTAGACTTCATCTATGAGAATGCTGTTATCAAAGAGCCTGAGGATGCTCCAGCTGAAGAAGAAAAGGCTGAAGATGCTCCGGCTGAAGCAGCAAAGGATGAGTAGCCTTACGGCCAGAAAAGCTGAAAAGGCAAATGATGCCGGCGGGACCGGCATAAGCAGAAAAGAAACAGTGAACTGATGCCTGCCCAGCAGGCATCAGCCATTAAACAGGAGGAACAGATGGCACTGATACCATACGTGATCGAGCAGACCGGAAAAGGTGAGAGATCATACGATATTTATTCAAGACTTCTGAAAGACAGGATAATATTCATTGGTGAAGAGATAGATGACTATCTTGCCAGCCTCGTAGTGGCGCAGCTTCTCTTCCTTGAAGCGGAAGACCCGGATAAGGACATTTCCATTTATATCAACAGTCCGGGCGGATCAGTCACTGCGGGACTTGCCATCTACGACACCATGAAATATATAAAGTGTGACGTTTCCACTATAGGTGTGGGACTGGCGGTCAGCATGGGTGCGCTGCTCCTGTCATCGGGAACTAAGGGAAAGAGATACGCTCTCCCCAACACTGAAGTCATGATCCACCAGCCTCTGGGCGGTGCCAGCGGCCAGGCGGAGGACGTAAGGATCCAGGCAGACTGGCTCATGAACACCAGAGAAAAGCTCAATAAGATCCTAAGCGAAAATACCGGTCAGAAGCTTTCAGTGGTGGCAAAGGACACAGACCGCGATAACTTCATGAGCGCAGCCGATGCCATGAAATACGGCCTTATAGACAAGGTCATCGAAAGCAGATAGATATTTCAAAGGGAAAGAGATATGAGTAAATATGATGAAAACAACGAACTTACATGTTCGTTCTGCGGAAAGCCCCAAAGCCAGGTAAAACGATTAATAAGCGGCTCAGGGGTGTATATATGTAATGAGTGCGTTGCTCTTTGTCAGGACATAATCGCTGACGAGGAGCGTTTGGCATATAATGACGGACAGGAGCAGGGAGACGACAGGCTCCCGGTCCCAAGAGAGATCGCTGAGACTTTGTCCCAGTATGTCATCGATCAGGATGAGGCCAAGAAGACACTGGCAGTAGCGGTATATAACCACTATAAAAGGATCAACAACTTAAGACCTGCAGATCCTGAAGAAGATGATGTTGAGCTTCAGAAGAGCAACATCGTCCTCATCGGACCTACGGGCTCGGGAAAGACTCTGCTGGCGCAGACTCTCGCGAAGATCCTGAACGTGCCTTTTGCCATCGCTGATGCCACGGCGCTGACAGAGGCAGGATATGTGGGAGAGGACGTGGAGAACATCCTCTTGAGGCTCATACAGGCTGCTGACTATGATGTCGACAAAGCCCAGAAGGGCATCATCTACGTGGACGAGATCGATAAGATCGCGAGAAAATCCGAGAACCCGTCCATAACCAGAGATGTCAGCGGAGAAGGCGTACAGCAGGCGCTGCTGAAGATACTTGAGGGAACAGTAGCTAATGTACCGCCTCAGGGCGGACGCAAGCATCCGCATCAGGAATTCATCCAGTTCGATACTAAGGATGTGCTTTTCATCTGCGGAGGCGCATTCGACGGACTGAGCGAAGTGATCCAGAGAAGGATCGGCGAGAAAGTCATTGGATTCAATTCCGATATGATCGAGAGCAAGGAGGAATCCTCTGAGATACTGGCGCAGGTGCAGCCTGAAGACCTGATGAAGTACGGTCTTATCCCTGAACTGATCGGAAGACTGCCTGTAGTGGTAACGCTGCAGGAGCTTTCAAAGGACGCTCTGGTAAGGATAATCAAAGAGCCTAAGAACGCCCTGGTGAAGCAGTATAAGAGACTGTTCGCCCTGGACGACGTGGAGCTTGATGTAGAGGATGGAGCCATTGAAGCCATCGCTGAAAAAGCTCTGGGCAGAAAGACCGGCGCAAGAGGTCTGAGGAGCATATTCGAAGATGTCATGAGGGATGTCATGTTCGATGTACCGTCAAGGGATGATGTCAGAAAATGCATAATCACAAGAGAAACTGTCGAAAAGGACATAGAGCCGACTCTCGTATTAGGAGAACCGGAGAAAAAGTCAGAAGACGAGACAGCTTAACAGGAGGGTATTAATGACAGACGAAAAAAAAGAAATTACCCGGGAGACAGCACCAGAAGAAAATGAAAATATAGCAGAAGACAGCAAGGATATAGACCCGGTAGGGATGGAGCCTGAAGACGACGATATAGTAGTGCTCCCTATGATCCCGCTGAGAGGACTCAACGTTTTTCCGAACATGGTCCTCCATTTTGACATTGGAAGAGAAAAGTCCATAAAAGCCCTTGAAAAGGCCATGATAATGGATAAATACATCTTCCTGGCAGCTCAGAAGGATGAGAGCACTGATCTGCCTACACCAGATGATTTCTATCACACAGGTACAGTAGGAAGAGTAAAGCAGATGCTCAAGCTTCCCGGAGATTCCATCCGCGTGCTCGTTGAAGGTCTCTCAAGAGGTGTCATCGAGGACATCATCTTTGAAGTGCCGTATTTCAAGTGCCGCGTCCGCAAGATGGAAGACGAGGTGCCCCTCTATATCGACCCCAGGACAGAAGCTCTCATGAGAGCTATCATGACTAATTTCGAGGAGTATATCGACCTTGATCCGAAACTTTCACAGGACATAATGGGAGTCGTTGTCGGAGTCGAGGAGCCGGGCAGGTTCGCAGATGTAATCGCATCACATATGGATATCAGAATAGAGGATAAACAGCAGCTCTTAGAAGCCTTCAATGTGCCTG
>CAMCER010000059.1 GCA_945873875.1 uncultured Clostridia bacterium | reverse complement strand
GCCAGACAGATACTTGAATTCACTCAGGAGCAGATCATCGTCCGGATGCCGTACATGAGCCGGGCGGTCCTTAAGATGCCTGCAGTTTTTACTGCGGAAAAAGATGAAAGCAGAAGATATCAGAGCATGTACGCAGACCCGGATACCATGGGAACAGACGGCATCAATGTCTACTGCAGCGCAGAGGGGATCATCCAGTGGTTCGAGAAGGCGCCTGACCTGCTTCCCAGAAGGTATCTTCATATGATCCTGCATTGTCTGTTCAGCCATCCGTTCCAGTACACATCTTTAAACGTGGATCTCTGGGACCTGGCGGCGGACATGGCGGTGGAAAACGTCCTTGTCAATCTGGGCATGAAGGACCTGGCGGCGCCTGAGGATGCGGAGCGCAGGAAGGTGCTCCATGAAGTGGAGCTGGAGACCGGAAAGATCACTGCGGAAAAGGTATATCATCTTCTGATCTCTGACGATGACAGAGCCTACGAGATGCTGAAGACCAGAAAGCTGTTCCAGTGCGACACTCACGATTTCTGGATCGACAAAGGAGCCACATACAGCGATATGATAGTGGCCAGACAGTGCAGCCTCATGGAGCTTGAGGACAAAGCAGAGGAATGGATCCGGGCCGGGGAAAACACCCGCATAGACATGGAGACCCAGACAGGAAGAGAAGGCAAGGCTCCCGGCGCGCTGGTGAAGAAAGTGACCAGGATCAGACAGGACGATCACGACTATACGGAGTTCCTCAGGCAGTTTGCCGTTTCATGTGAGGAAGTCCACATCAATCAGGATGAATTCGATTATATATACTACACATACGGGCTGAATCTCTACGAGGATATGCCTCTGATCGAGCCTCTTGAGTACCGGGACGCGAAAAAGATCAGGGATTTTGTCATAGCCATAGATACATCAGGATCATGCCAGGGAAGGACCATAAGGGACTTCCTCAACAAGACCTACTCCATACTGAAGAACACCCAGAGCTTCATGAACCGGGTCAACGTCCACATCATACAGAGCGACTGTGAGATACAGAGGGACGTGAAGATAACATCTGAAAGAGAATTCGAGCAGTACATACAGGATATCGAAGTCGCAGGATCCGGCGGTACGGATTTCAGACCGGTGTTCTCGTATGTGGATGATATGATAGAAGCAGGTGAGTTCCTGCAGCTGCAGGGGCTGATCTATTTTACAGACGGCATAGGAAAATTCCCGTCCATGGAACCAGAGTACAAGACAGCTTTCGTGTTCCTGGACAGCGGACAGAAGATACCGGAGACTCCTGAGTGGGCAGTGAAGACAGTGCTGCCGGAAAGCAGGATATGACGGGCCGGGATAAAAGCGGACAGGACAGTAAAAGGAGAAGAAAGTGAATATCCAGGAAGCAAAAAAGCAGATCAAAGAATCCATAAGCATCTATCTCAAGAAAGACAGCTACGGCAACTACAGGATACCTGTAGAGCGCCAGAGACCTATATTTCTCATCGGCGCCCCGGGCATCGGAAAGACAGCCATAATGTCCCAGATAGCCAAAGAGCTCGACATCGGTCTGGTGGCGTATTCCATGACCCACCACACCAGACAGAGCGCACTGGGACTTCCGAGGATAGCAAGAAAGACTTTCAGAGGCGAAGAGTACATCGTTTCCGAATATACCATGAGCGAGATCATAGCCACCGTTTATGAGACTATCGAAAAGAGCGGCAGGGAAGAAGGCATCCTTTTCCTGGATGAGATAAACTGCGTATCCGAGACTCTCACTCCGTCCATGCTCCAGTTCCTTCAGTATAAGGTGTTCGGGAGCCATAAGGTGCCGGAAGGCTGGGTAGTGGTCACGGCAGGTAACCCGCCGGAATACAACAGATCTGTCCACGAGTTTGACATAGTTACTTTAGACAGACTGAAGGTCATGGAGATAGAGCCGGATTATTCAGCCTGGAAGACATATGCACGCCAGCAGGGGATACACGCGGCCATCATCACTTATCTTGATATAAGGAGAGATGATTTCTATAAGATCACCAACAGGTCTGACGGTGTCAGCTACGTGACGGCCAGAGGCTGGGAGGATCTTTCGGAAGCCATATACATGTATGAGGAAAGCGGCTTTGCTGTGGATGAGGATCTGGTGAGCCAGTATATCTGCGACAGACATGTGGCCGGGGAGTTCATTACATACTATGAGCTTTACAGGAAGTACGACATGGATTACCAGGTAAGGGATATCCTTGAAGGAAAACAGAATCCGGAGACAGAGAGGAGAGCCCGGGATGCGGGACTTGATGAGAGGATAACTCTTTTAGGTCTCATTACAGAGGCTCTGGCGCCGCAGATCAGAGAGAACATGTTCACTCAGGACGGCATCAGGAACCTGCAGGGCAGGCTGAAGCAGATGAAGAGCGCTGTGCAGGAAAATGAAGATGCAGACGTGAAAGGTCTTCTTTCAGACATGGCAGCCGAAGCGGAAGATGCCATGGACAGGGCTGAGGCCGCAGGTGGACTGACTGTGGGAGAGAGGAATGAAGGTCAGTATGTCATGGCCTTTGCCGATGAGATGATGAAGAGGCCGGAGTTTTCCGGCGCTGCGGCAGAAGACGAGAAATTCGCTGCTGTGGAAAGAGAATATATGAAGAGGGTAAGCGCCCTTGAGGCCAGAGCTGATGATATAGGAAGACAGCTGAAAAACGCCTTTGCCTTCATAAGAGACAACCTGGGAGAAGGAAACGAGATGCTGATTTTCGTAACAGAACTGACCATCGATCCTGCAAGCGCCAGGTTCATTGCAGAAAACGGCAGCGACGAGTATCACGCATATAATAAGAAGTTCATGATATATGAACGGAACGCGGAACTGTCCGAGCAGGTGAGACGCTGGAGGCATTTGTCAGGAAAACCTTCAGCTGAGGCTGGCGGCATTGAGGCATCAGGCGGAGCATCTGAAGAGGACAAAGGACTGAAAGAGGCGGCCGTAAAGACCATAAAACTCAACGGTTCAGATAAAAACAGGCAGAACTGATGCAGGAAAGAGATATCTGTGAAAATAGTATTTGAGTACAGAGACGCAGACGAGGGAGTCTGCATAACTAAATACAGAGGAGAGGCCTCAGTCCTGAGGATACCGGATATGATCGAGGATCAGCCGGTCGGGGAACTGGACGAGTATGTGTTTTACGAAAGCTCCGCAGGTCTTGAGAAGATCATTGTGCCGGATACCGTCAAAAGGATCCGGCCCTATGCTTTTGCTATGTGTTCGGAGCTGAAGGAGATCGTTCTCGGAGACGGGGTCGAGATACTTGGCGAGGAATTCTCCCAGGCCACTGCAGTAAAGAAGATATTCATACCTGCATCGGTGAGGACTATCGAGGCTCCGGAAGAGATGGAGTGCGCCATCGAAGCAGATCCAGAAAGCCCGTATTTCATGACCGACGGCTTCGGCCTTTACAGAAGGACAGACCAGGGTCTCTATCTTCTCAGCGTCAGCGCGGAGACGGAAAAGGAAGGCTACATGGCAGCAGAAGGCACCGTCAGCATCAGGGAAAAGGCCCTGAGAGGAAACGGATATCTTCGCAGGCTCATACTGCCGGATTCCATAAGGGAGATACCGGAAGGGGCTTTATCCGGATCAAAGCGCTCCGGCGGCAGCGGCGAGGGGATCGAAGATATCCGGATCACTGGAAGCGGAGGACCTTTCTATATCTCCGACGGCTGTCTTTACAGGGCAGCAGGCGGCGACGGGGCGGAGCTTGTGTACTGCTTCAGAAAACGGAAAGAGATAACGCTGCCGGAAGATGTCAGAGTCATAGACAGCTTTGCCTTTGTCAACTGCGGAGCGGAGAGCCTGACCATTTCTTCTGATGACATCGACATTCATAAAGACGCATTCAGAGGCTGCCCGCTGCAGGAGGTGATCCTTGCGGGGCCTGAGCGGAGAGAACACGGCGGCACCAGGATAACATTCCCCACCAGCGTGGCGCACCTGAGGGAAGACCTGATGGAAGGCTTCGGAAGCGGAAGCGGGATCTATGATTTCGCGGAATACGACAGGACTCTCATAAACGCGTATCTCAGCAGAGAGCGCATCGATATGATGCTGAACCGGCTGGAAAATCCCGAAGCGCTGACAGAAGAGAGCAGGACAGGGATACTGTCGCGGATAAAGAATGAGTGGGAGAAAGTGCTGGAGATAATAGTCAAAGAGGATGACCGGCAGGCAGTGGAGTCCATCTGCAGGCAGGAGCTTTTAGGCGCGGAAGATCTTGATGAGTGGATCAGGTTCCTTTCAGAATTCGGAGAGGGCTTCGGTACCTCGGCGCGGGAGAAGATGGTCACACTCACAGCCTACAAAAACGAAAGATTCAGAAACGTCAGACACGATTATTCCCTGTAGAAGACGAAGCAAATAAAACGGACGGGACCCTGAACAGAGGTCCTTTTTACTTGTGAAAAGAGGGGGAAAAACTTTTTTGAAAAAAATTAGCACTCACCACTTGACAGTGCTAACAAAAAGCGTTATATTAAAACTGTGCTAAGGAAGAGGCACTGAAAGGAACACTAAAGACACTTGAAAAATCAACTAATGCCGGCTGTTTGAAAAGGAAAGCCGACATGAGAAAAACAAAACCCTATAACAAAGGAGGAAATAGAAATGTTATTACCAAGCCTTATGAACGGAAACTTTTTTGATGACTGGATGCCGGAATTCCCAAGCGGGAAGGAGTTCTTCAGAGGAACAGGAGCCAACGGCATGATGAAGACAGATGTCAAGGAAACAGAGGACACATTTGAACTGGAAATGGATCTTCCGGGATTCAAGAAGGAAGATGTGAGCGCTAAACTGGAAAACGGATATATGACCATCAGCGCTACCAGAAATGAGAACAATGATGAAAAAGATGAAGACGGAAAATATATCCGCAGAGAAAGATACACAGGCAGCTGCTCAAGGAGCTTCTATGTAGGCGAGAATGTCACAGAAGAAGACATTCAGGCTAAATTCGATAACGGAACACTGAAACTTACAGTTCCAAAAGAAGTTCCGAAGAAAGTCGAAGAGCAGAAATTCATTTCCATCGAAGGATAAAGAAATAAGCTGATACTTCAGTAATATACCTCTCACATAACAAAAGGCGGGTCCTGGATAAGGACCCGCCGTTGTTTTATTTCTGTCAGTTTAAAGCGTCGCGCCGCGGCATGGCTTCATCTGCTGCGATGCGGTCAGCACCTCTGCTTTTTCCAGAGATTCCTGTCCGAAGAAGCCAACGAACACCTGGAAGATGTCTTTTATATAGTCCGGGTTCAGCTTTATGTCCCGGAGGATCATCTGAAGGGTTGGTTCTGATTTCGTCACAAGCTCGCTCGTGATGTAGACGTCCATGGGAACGCTGTCTTCAGCCGGATCAAAAGCCCGCCCCGCGCCTGCAAGTGCGGGATATTTCGCTGCAAAGCTTTCCTGCGACTGCATCATCAGTGGAACGATCTCGTCAATGAGAGGCTTCAGCTCAGGGTCGATCGCAAAAGAGCCCGGATCTTTCATGTACGCGTATTTTTCCGCCATCAGGTTGCGGTCCGTGTGAGATGCCACGTTCATGTCGCTTTTATAAAGGCCGATTGTGTCTGAGTTTATGGCTCTGTGCTGACTGTTGCGTTCGGCGTAT
>CAMCER010000058.1 GCA_945873875.1 uncultured Clostridia bacterium | reverse complement strand
CTGATACGAACTCGACATTCTCGTCCAGCTTGTCTGTGATTACTACGTCTGCCGCCTTGCTCTTGTAGTTCTTGTAACTGATGGTGTATGTGACTTCGTCTCCCACCTTCAGCGCGCCAAGCTCCTCCACTGCCTCTTCGCCGGTGCCTTCATAAGGATCCGTCTCTTTTTTAAGCGGATCTTCCGGTACAGGATTCTCTTCGATGTTGGTCTTGTATTCCGGATCATCGCCTACCTGAACGATGGCTGAGTTGGCGATCTTGCCGGCCTCGACTGCAGTATCCAGGACTTTGACGGTAAGGGTCACTGTGCCTTCTTTTCCGGCTTCAACGTCCTTGAGAGTCCACTTCACGGTTCCGTCTTCATTCTGTCCGCCGTCACTGGCATCGACGAATTCAACGTTTTTGTCCAGTTTATCTGTGATGACTACATCTGCAGCCTTGCCCTTGTAGTTCTTGTAGCTGATGGTGTATGTGACTTCGTCTCCCGCCTTCAGCGCTCCAAGTTCTTCAACAGCCTCTTCACCGGTGCCTTCGTACGGTTTGGTTTCCTTCTTTACAGGATCTTCCGGCACAGGGTTTTCTTCTATATTGGTCTTGAAATCCGGATCGTCTCCTACCTTCACTTTCGCGGAGTTGGCGATCTTTCCTGCTTTGACAGCTTTCTCAAGCACCTTTACAGTGAGTGTGACTGTGCCGTCGCCGCCGGCTTTCACATCTTTGATGGTCCATTTGACTGTGCCGTCTTCATTCTGTCCGCCATCGCTTGCGCTGACAAATTCAACGTTAGGATCCAGCTTGTCGGTAATGGTGATGTCAGCCTTTTCTTTCTTATAGTTCTTGTAGCTGACTGTGTAAGTCACCTCTTCGCCGGCTTTCAGGGCGCCAAGCTCTTCCACTGCCTCTTCACCGGTTCCTTCATACGGAGCGGTCTCTTTCTTTACAGGGTCTTCCGGTACCGGGTTTTCTATTATATTGGTGTCTACCTCTTTATCGTTGCCTACCTGTACGGTCGCGCCGTTTTTGATCTCGCCTTCTCCTCCTTCAGATTCAAGGGCGCTTTCCAGGACCTTGACCTTGAACGAAACTTTTCCTGCGCTGCCTTCTTTATCTTTTGCCGGTACGTTTTTCAGCTCCCATGTGATGGTGTGGGAGTCCTTATCATAAGTGCCGCCGTTTTCTGCAGAAACGAACTCAACGTTCTTATCCAGCTTGTCTGTTATCTTCACATCAGCTGTCTCCGGCCTGTAGTTCTGATAACTGATCTCATAGCTGACCTCTTCACCCGGCTTGAGTCCTGTGCCTTCTCCCGGCATCGGCTCTGCTTTCACCGGATCTGTGGTGGTCGGGTTGGTGACTGTTTCGGTATCGAAGGATGAGTCATTGCCAACGGTGACTTTCGCCTTGTTGTTGATGAGCTCGCCCTTTACGCCTTCTTTGACTTTTACAGTCAGTGTCACCTTGCCTTCTTTTCCGGCCTCCACATCTTTGATGGTCCATTTCACTGTGCCGCTGTCATTGGTTCCCTCATCACTTGCGCTGACAAAGGTCACGTTAGGATCCAGCTTGTCTTCAATGGTGACGTCTGCTTTTTCCTTTTTATAGTTCTTGTATGAGACCTCGTAAGTGATCTCTTCGTTTTCAGAAACGCCCTTGAGAAGACCTGTTCCCACATCAGGTGATGTTTCCTTCTTATGCGGTATCTCAGGTACCGGGTTCCAGATCTCGTTGGTGTCGTATTCCGGATCGTCGCCTACTTTCATCTGAGCAGTATTGAGCACTTCGCCAGGCTCGAGCGCGGACTCTTTGACGGTGACAGTAAGGTGTACGTCCCCTTCACCGCCTGCAGCCACGTTCTTTATGGTCCATGTGACTGTTCCGTTATCGTGCACGCCGCCGCTGTCAGCAGAGCTGAATTCCACGTTCTTATCCAGCCTGTCTTTGATGGTCACATCGGCTGCCTTTGACTTGTAGTTTTTATAATGCACCTTGTATGTGATGGTGTCTCCCGGTTTCACTCCCTTGTTTTCTCCCGGATCGGTCTCTTCCTTTACAGGATCTTCCGGTACCGGGTTCTCTTCAATATTAGTAGTGAATTCCGGATCATCTCCCACTTTCACATCAGCGCTGTTGGCAACTTTACCGGCTTCAAGCGCTGAATCCAGTACTTCCACTGTCAGTGTGACTGTGCCTGTGCCGCCGGCTTCTACGTCTTTGATGGTCCACTTGACTGTGCCGCCGGATTCTGTGCCGCCGTTATCTGCGCTGTCGAACTTAACGTTCTTATCCAGCTTGTCTGTGATGACTACGTCTGCAGTCTTTCCTTTGTAGTTCTTGTAGCTGATAGTGTATGTTATTTTGTCGCCGACTTTCACAGCGCCCAACTCTTCTACGGCAGGTTTCCCTTCACCTGTGTACGGTGCCGTCTCTTTTTTCACCGGATCATCCGGCACAGGATTCTCTTCGATGTTGGTGGTGAATTCCTGATCGTTGCCCACCTGCACGTTTGCGGAGTTATCTACTTTTCCTTTAGTGCGGGCTGAATCCAGTACTTTGACTTTGAGAGTGACTACACCCTCGCCGCCTGCCACTACGTTCTCCAGCTTCCATGTAACGACTCCGCTGCGCTCTGTTCCCGGCTCGCTGGCGCCGACGAAATCCACATTCTCATCGAGTCTGTCTGTGATGGTGATGTCAGCCGCCTCTTTTTTATAGTTCTTATAGCTGATGGTGTATGTGACTTCATCGCCCGGTTTTACAGCGCCCAGCTCCTCTATCGCCTGAAGGCCTGTTCCTGTGTAAGGAGCTGTCTCCTTTTTCACCGGATCCTCCGGTACAGGGTTTTCTACTATATTAGTGTCGACTTCTTTGTCGTTGCCCACCTTAACTGCGGCTCCGTTTTTCACTTCGCCTGCTCCGCCTTCAGATGAGAGAGCGCTTTCCTTTACCTTGACGACGAAGGATACTGTCCCCTTGCTTCCGGTCTTGCCTTTTGCCGGCACATCTGCGAAGTTCCATGTTATGGTGTGAGTTCCTTCATCATATGTGCCGCCGTTTTCAGCAGAAACGAATTCAACATTCTTATCCAGCTTATCTGTGACTTTCACGCTGGCAGTCTCAGGTCTGTAATTCTCGTAGCTGACCTGATATGTCACCTGATCTCCCGGCTTGAGGCCCTTGCCTGCTCCCGGCTGAGGCTCTGCCTTTACAGGATCTGTGGTAGTCGGATTGGCGACTTCTTCCGTGTCTATGGCTGCGTCATTGCCAACGGCAACGGAAGCCTGGTTGTTGATAAGCTCGCCCTTGACGCCGTCTTTGACTTACTGTCAGAGTGACTTTTCCTTCCGCTCCGGCAGCGACGTCGCTTATATTCCATTTCCCAGTGCCGTCCTCATTGGCTCCGCCATTGCTTGCGCTGACGAATGTCACATTAGGATCCAGAGGGTCTGTGATGGTGACTTTGGCTGTCGTCTTCTTATAGTTCTTATATGAGATCTCATAGGTGATCTCGTCTCCCGCAGAAACTCCCTTGAGAAGTCCTGTTCCCTTGTCCGGGGCTGTCTCCTTCTTATGCGGGATGTCCGGTACCGGGTTTTCTACCTCGTTGGTGTTGAATTCGCTGTCATTTCCTACTTTGACGACAGCATCGTTCTTCACTGTTATGCCGGCCTCTGCATCTGTCTTCACTCTGACTTTCAGCGTTACCGTTCCCTTTTCTCCCGCTGCTGCGTGTATGGTCCACTTGACGGTCCCGTCTTCATTTGCTCCGTCATTGCCTGCTTCGACAAACTCGACGTTTTCATCCAGCTTGTCTGTGATGACTACGTCCGAAGCCTGATCTTTATAGTTCTCATATGAGATAGTGTATGTTATCTCCTGCCCCGGACGGACTGCTCCCAGCGTTCCCGTGCCTTCATAAGGCGCAGTCTCTTTCTTTTCAGGATCTTCAGGGACCGGATTTTCCACAGTCTCCGTATCGTATGCTGAGTCATTTCCTACCTGTACAGACGCTCCGTTTTCTACAGTCACATCTGAAACGCCGTCTTTGACTTTTACCTTAAGTGTAACTGTTCCTTCCGCGCCTGCGGCAACATCGGAAATGGTCCACTTGACTGTACCGCCGTCGTTCTGACCGCTGTCTGAGGCGCTGACAAAATCGACGTTCTTATCCAGTTTGTCGGTGATCTTCACGTCCGCGGCTTCTTTTTTATAGTTCTTATATGTGATCTTATACTCGATCTCATCTCCCGGGTGTACTGCCCCCAGTTTGCCTGTGCCTTCATAAGGCGCAGTCTCTTCTTTATGGTTCTGGGGAACCGGGTTTTCTACAGTCTCTGTATCAAAGGCCTCATCGTTGTCCACCTGAACATTGGCGGTGTTCTCGACTTTGCCTGTCGTCTTTGCTCCGTCTTTCACTTTGACTGTGAGAGTTACGAAACCGCTCTTTCCGGCAGGCACATCTGCCAGTGACCAGTTTACTGTCCCGTCGGTTTCTGCGCCGCTGTCGCTTGCAGATACGAACTCGACGTTTTTGTCCAGTTTATCCTTGATCTTCACCGTTGCGGCTTCCTGTTTATAGTTCTTGTACTCGATTTTATATGTGATCTGGTCGCCCACGTTGACTACGCCAAGAGTGCCGCTTCCTTCATAAGGCGCGGTCTCAGACTTTTTCGGGTTCGGCACCGGGTTCTCTACTGTGTTGGTGTCGATGGCATTGTCATTGCCCACCTTTACGGCTGCGGTGTTTTCGACCTTCCCTGCTTCCTTGGCCCCGTCTTTTACTTTGACCTTCAGTGTGACCTGGCCGCTTTTGCCGGCTTCTACGCCGGAAAGGGTCCACTTCACAGTGCCGCCGCTGTTCTGGCCGTCATCGCTGGCGCCGACAAATTCAACGTTCTCATCCAGCTTGTCGGTGATGACTATGTCCGCTGCCTGATCTTTATAATTCTTATAGCTGATCTTGTATTCGATCTCCTGGCCCGGCTTCACCATGCCCAGAGTACCCGTTCCCTGATAAGGCGCGGTCTCTTCCTTCTTCGGCTCTGTCACCGGGTTGGTAACGGTCTCAGTCTCTTCTTCCGCATGATTTCCGACTTTGACCTTTGCCGTGTTTTCAACTTTGCCCGGAGTAAGGGCGCTGTCCTTTACTTTGACCTTCAGAGTAACTTTTCCGTCTGTCTTCGCTGCGACATTTTCCAGATTCCATTTCACTGTGCCTCCGTCATTTTCCCCGCCGTCTGAGGCGCTGACGAATTCAACGTTCTCATCCAGTGTGTCAGTGATCCTTACTGTCGCTTCCTTGTTATATGTATTGGAGTAGCTTATCTCGTAAGTGATCTCATCCCCCGGCTTCACTGCTCCCAGTGTGCCGTTTCCGCTGTAGGGCGATGTCTCGTTCTTATGGGGTCCCTTGTTTTCGATGGCCACGTTGGTGAATGTAGTTACTTCAGTGGTCTCAGCGTCTGACACGCCTCCGTCCACTGAATACATGCCGTCTGCTTCTGTCTTATCCAGCACCTCTTCATCGATCATGGTATCTGAATACTTGTCGGCGTCCACATTGACTTCCTGTACATAGTATTTCCTGTCGCTTGGAATGCCTTTTATGTGGAGCTTCTGGTTCTTCTTCAGGCTGATGACGCCCTCTGCGCTGAACTTGGGCTTCGCACTGTCTGACATCTTCACCCACTCAGAGCCGTTATGTTCATAGACATCATAGCCGT
>CAMCER010000057.1 GCA_945873875.1 uncultured Clostridia bacterium | reverse complement strand
ATGATCCCAACGCACCGCTTTACGCGGGACTTGGCGCAGGCGTATTTGCCGGTGCCGGAGCCATCACCAGGCTGCTTATGTATCTGAAGGAGGTAAAATAAATGGGTGATGTCATAAAAAATATTCTCAGAGCAGTAACTGAAGCACTGCAGATACCGACCATCATAATACTGCTTCTGCTCATCGCGATAACGGTCTTTCTCATCGGCGAAATCATCGTTGAGGTCTTCACCGACAGAAGGCACCTTAAGGCGAGCATCCCCAAAGTCATAGATGAGATCCAGGGTATGAACGCTTCACAGCTTCAGATCTATTTCAAAAGATGCCCTCTTCTCAAGCGCCAGAAGAAGGCTCTGGGTGAGCTGATCACTCGCGAGGAACTTCCCGAAAACAGCAGAGAAGCCCTTGCCAGACAGCTCCTGTACGACGAACAGGAACACTATGACCGCAGGACCAAATTCTCAGAAGTCATCGCCAAGATCGCTCCTATGTTCGGACTCCTTGGCACACTGATCCCTCTGGGTCCGGGGCTCATCGCTCTCGGCCAGGGAGACACCAAGACTTTGTCCGAGTCTCTGCTCATCGCATTCGATACCACAGTAGCAGGACTCATCAGCGGTGCCATAGCCTTCGTTATAACTGCTATCAAGAACCGCTGGTATGAGAAATACATGGTAGGTCTGGAGACCATCATGGAGTGCATCCTTGATGTCCAGGATCTGAGAGGAAGAAAATATGCGGATAAGTAAAGGCAAAAACCGTCTCAGAGTAGACCGGAGAAAAACTGACAGCGTAAGCCCTATGGAGAGCCTGGCGAACCTGGTGGACGTCATGCTGGTTTTCGCATGCGGACTTATCATCGCTCTCATCGCTGCCCATAATGTGGATCTGACCAAGACCCCATATAAAGTCGACAGCATAAACGAAAAGGCCGGCCAGACCCAGAAGACCAAGGACGACCTGCAGGAAATGGGCAAGATATATAAAGACCCGGAGACGGGAAAACTCTACGTCATCGAAGACGAATAACAGAGGACGGAATAATGAAAAGATATCTCACTGTAATAACTGTCCTGCTTTTATGCATCGGCCTCCTGGCAGGACTCACTGCCTGCGGAGAGCCGGATGACATAGACATAAGCAGCTATAAGGACAAAGTAATAACCATAAAAGGAGTCTCTGACAAACCGGTCAGACTGACCATCGCAGATCTTAAAAAGATGGAGTGCGAGACAGTCACCACTGAAAGCACCAGCGACAAGATCGGGGAAGTCCGCGCCACGGGACCCTGGCTCGATACTGTCCTTGAGCCCTACGGCATAAAACAGGAAGATCTCAAAAAAATCATAATTAAAGCAAAAGACGATTACGACATAAAGATTCTAGGCGACTATCTGAAAGATCATCCTGTCATGCTCTCCATCGGGATGGATAAAGAACCTTTAAGCGCAGAAGACCAGCCTTGCCGTATAATAATCGAAAAATCAGACTCTGCCTACTGGGTACGTCAGGTGAGCCAGATAACCATAGTGAAATAGTTGTTGTTTCAATACTCAGAGCGTTGTTCAGACAACGAATTTTCTTGACTTTGAAAGCCCCCTCATTTATCATTAAATTGTACAAATAGACAGCGAGCCGAAGGTCCTAAGGGCAGCTACGGACCGAGGCCAACGGGTATCACTGGAAACGCTGATGCCTTCCGTGTTTGTAAAGTGGTCTTAAGATTTTTATTGAACAGACGACGAGCAGAAGGCCCTACGGGAAACTATGGGCTGATGCCGCCGGGTTTGGCTGGAAACGGTCAGGCCTTCCGTGTTTGAAAAGTGGTCTTGAGATACTGTAAATGAACGCATTTCGGACTGCTTTTCGAAAGGAGTTGCAAGAAATGCGTATTTTATTTGCTGACAATACAACTGCATTCAAAAGCATAGCTTCAAAAATTACTGCCTGTTTCATCGCACTTTGCGTAGCGCTTACAGGAGTATCTTTTGCACATGCTGATTCATTTGACGATCAGGCTGCAGCCAACGGCACAGGTTTTACCAAAGTAGCTGAAAGTGAACAGACAGCTTTCCTTCTTTTCGGTTCAGCTGCTAAAAACGCTGACGGCATGCAGGGCAGATGGAAGATGCTGACTAAAGAACAGGTAGAGTCTGTAAAAGACAACGCCTCGGCAAAAGCCGTGTTCGGTGAAGGAGCCCTTTCTTTATGGAAATCAAATCAGAATTTCTCCACCACAAGCGATAAAGTGAATCTGACTTTTGATTTGGGCATCGCAGGTATCAACATCAAGAATCTGGCTACCAATCTGGGCATAACCAACGGTGGAATAAACGATAAAACACAGCTTACTTCCGTAGATCAGGAAGGAAAAGCAGTGCGCACCAGCAGCCACTCACTGGAGAAAACGAAATATTTTTTCTCCTCGCTGGACGATGATGGAACACCGGTAACTCCACTCCTGAAAGCAGCAGACGGTGTTTTCTCACTCCGTGTCGGTCAGGAAACCGCAACTGAGACTACGGCGCATCAGTGGAAAGATAATATCAAGGCGCTGCAGATAGATTCCGTTACCACCGCAACAGCAAAGCCGGAAGTCGTACTTACCGTTATCGACGGCACTTCCGAAAAAGATTATACTCTCAGCGACGTGGTCTACGCAGGGCAGTATGACGCGGTCTTCGCGTACACTACCGCTTCAGGCGGACAGATAACCGCAAATGTGAGAGGTACGAGGCTCTCGGATATACTCGCCGCAAGATCCATAAAGATAAACTCAGGCGATACCCTTTATGCGCTGGATGCGAACGGGAAAGCAACTAAACTGACCAGCACGGCCAGCAAATATTTCATCGCCTATGAAGGCACACTGCACCAGGAAGGCGCAGAAGACACCGCTCTTACCAGCAACAGCGAATTCTGTCTCTTCGGCCCGGGAACTGCAGAGTCTAAAGTAAGAATGAATGATTTATATTCGATCAAGATCACCAGGGCGCCGGCTCCGACTCCTGTCGTCAAGAACCCGCCGGCAACTAAGATCACGAAGCTGACCAAGCCCACTAAACGTTCCATCAAAATAAGATGGGCCAAGAGGACAGGCATCAACGGATACATACTTAAAATGGCCACGAAGAAATACGGCACATATAAGCTCATCAAAACTGTCAAAAGCGCTAAGACCGTTACATTCACCAAGAAAAAACTGAAGAAGGGCAAGAAGTATTTCTTCAAGATCCGCACATATAAGAAGGTCAACGGCAAAACTTACTACAGTAAGTGGTCCGCGATCAAATATAAGAAATTATAACAGTTATCCCTATGAAGGTATCAATCACAATTGATCAAGGAGGTTATTTATGAACGTAAAAACCAAAAAAAACAGAGTAGTGGCGTTGGTCCTGTCTCTGCTGGTAGCTCTGGCATTCATGCCGGCTATGGTTTCAGCGGCAACATCCACCGGTCTTGAATATGCATCAAGCAGCGGCACACCGGATAAGCCGGTGACCACTCAGGTCGGTGCTGAGAAGGGTGGTTACATCGCCGCAAAAGCAACAGGAGAAGCACTTGAAACCGATAAAGTCACCTGCGTAAGTGCTGACGAAGAGATCGCAACTATAATTGACCAGAATAAAACAGATAAAAATGGTTATTGGAAATTCGATGTCATTGGTCATAAAGCAGGCACCACTACTGTAACAGTAACAGCAGTTGACAACCCTGAAAATACGGCTGTTATCCCTGTTACCGTTACTGCGCCTGATGGTGTTTATATCGATTTTGAATCAGGCGGCCCGATCACAACGGCAGTAGGTGCGGCAAAAGGCGGACTTATCACTGCTAAAGCTGTAGTTCCTGAAGGAATGGATGACAAAGTCGTTTGCGTAAGCAGCGATGAGAGCATTGCTGCAGTGGTTGATCAGAATAAGAAGAACAAGAACGGATACTGGAAGTTCGACGTCAATGGCGTTGCCAACGGCAGTACCACGGTTATCGTATCTTCCGTTTTAGATCCTGAAGTACAGGAAGTAGTAAACGTCCAGGTAGTGGAAGACCTGGTTACCGTTATCCAGGGCGATAAAACAACTGCATTCAGTATCGATGAGTTCAATGCTCTGCCGACAGAAACCATCGCTGCATGGTCCGGCAGGAACCACTCCTTCACATATAAATCATATGGCGAAGCTGTAGGGCCGAAGCTCATAACAGTCCTGAACGCAGCAGGAGTTGAAACCGGTGAGCTTGAAGATGATCAGCTGATCCGTCTGACCCCGTCTGATGGAACTACTTACCAGGGAACCTTTACCGTAAAGCAGCTGCTGAGAGATAAGAGATACTACTTCCCAAATTCAGCAGATCTGGTTGAAGGTAATGTTGCGACTGAAGCTCAGCTGGCTGATGCAGTAAGGATACCTACTATCCTCTGCAGCATGGACAACTCCGACGGACGTCTCGTATTCGGTCAGGTATACCCGAATGAAAGAAGCAATTCAGTTTCCATCAAAAACATGACTACAGGCGGAACCATTGAAGTTCTTGATGAAACTGCTGAAAAACTCGGCATGGATGTAACTGCAAACATCGCAAGCGGAAGCATAATCAAGCCGGGAACAGAGATCAAACTGAATTCCCCATCCCTGCTTTCAACAGACATTTACTACACACTGGACGGAAGCGTTCCGGATGAATATACTTCTGCTCTGTATAATTACCGCACAAAGGAAATGAGCGATGAACCGGACGGCGGCCTGAAGAACGCTACTATCAAAGCTCCCGCAACAGAAGGAACTTTCACTATCAAGGTAGTACAGTTCGCATACGGAAAGAAGAACAGCAACGTGAAGACATTCACATATAAGGTTGCAGAAGTAAAGAAGAACGCTACATACAAAGTGAACAGCCAGAGCTACAAAGTTACGAAGGTTGCCACAGCTAAAGCAAAGGGAACCGTTACTTTCACAAAATCCAAGAATGCTAAGACAGTAACTGTACCAAATACAGTTAAGCTCAAGGACGGAAAGATCTATAACGTAAATGTCGTAGCAGCTAAAGCTTTCACACCGACCAAGGTAAGAACAGTGAACATCGGTGCCAACGTGGCTACACTCAAGGCTTACGCTCTCAAGGGCAGCAAGGCTACTAAGGTCGTTCTCAAGACCAAGAAGCTGAAGAAGACTACAGTCAAGAAGTCACTCTCAGGCTCCAAAGTCAAATATGTCGTTGTCAAGGTAGGAACAAAGGCAGCTAACAAGACTTACGTTACCAAGTATAAGAAGTTCTTCACCAAGGCAAACGCTGGAAAGAAAGTAACTGTAAAATAATCACCAGATGTGATATATTGTCACCATGAAGAGAAAACCGATTATTCTTATTCTCAGTTTAATAATAATGATCGCAAGCACCCCCTGCAGCATCTTTGCTGCAGAGGGGCCTCTTTACGTGTATGACGGAATTGCTGATGCGGATCATCTGCTGAAAGAATACTCTTTTACAGATCTTCAGGACCTCTGGCAGGCAGAAGGGAGAAAGCCTTATAAATACTCAGGATATAATACTCTCGCAAATTATAAAACCCTTGTTGAAGACAACGAACAGTCCGCCAAGGGCCCCACTGTGCTGGGCATTCTGGAAGATGCAGGTATCGACACTTCAGGACTTACCGAAAACGACTCTGTCAAGTTTCTGGCAGCTGACGGAAGAAGCCTCCGGCTTACCTATGGGCAGCTGA
>CAMCER010000056.1 GCA_945873875.1 uncultured Clostridia bacterium | reverse complement strand
GGATTCGATCTCTATTTTATTTTCCAAAAACTCCACAATTACTTTACACTAACGCAACTGCCCTGATTGACTGCCTTGATGCTCGATGATATAATCATACTGTAAAGTGCTAAAGCGAAAGGGGCTGAGCTCAAATGACGTATGAATCAAAATTCAAAAACGATGAAATAGACAGTCTGTTTCAGGCTGTGATGCAGCTGGAGACAGAGGAAGAATGCTACAGGTTCTTTGAGGACCTTTGCACTGTCAATGAACTCCAGGCCATGGCACAGAGGTGGCAGGTCGCAAGGCTTCTGGCCGACAGGAAGACCTACAGTGAGATCGAAGAGGAGACCAACGCTTCTACTGCTACCATAAGCAGGATCAACAAATGCCTGCTTTACGGAGCAGACGGCTATAAAAAAGTTCTGAAAAAACTTGAGGAAGACTGATCAGAGCAGATTTCTGCTGACCGGAGAAACATGCATGTATCTGTTTGTTAAGAGAGGATATCTCAGAAAAGAAGATAATACCGGCGGACTTGTAAAAAGATCGCTGGCCAAGCTTGCGGAATACACCTCCCGCAGACCGGAAACTGATCCGGCCGGGGAGGTTTTGCGTACTGAATGGGGAAAGCCCTACCTTTCAGACGGATCGGCAGTGTTCTCTGTGAGCCACAGCGGTGATCTGTGGGTCTGTCTCATGAAAGCATCAGGAGATGAAAAGAAAGAAAGCGGAGAAGGAGCATCCATCGGTGTGGATATCCAGAAGATAAAAAGCTGCAGGGCGGAAGAACTTGCTGAAAGATTCTTTCATGAAGCTGAGAAAAGATACATCATGGCAGCTGGACCTGAAGAAGAGAGGATCCGAAGATTCCTGGATCTCTGGACAGAAAAAGAAGCTCTGGGAAAAGCTCTGGGAAGAGGCATTGGAAACAGCCTTCTCTCAGAAGATGTAAAAGCCTTATCAGAAGACAGGGGATATGTGCTGATAAAAAAAGATGCGGCAGACGGATATATCTGCACCTGCTGCGTGCCTGAGGCGTGGAAGGATGAAGAGATAGTTATAAAGGAGCTCTGATGGGTAAAAAAGAGGAGAAAGAAAGACCGGACATAATGGATGCCGCGGTAAGATATATAAGCGTCTGCATGCGTTCAGAAGGAGAAGTGATAAAGCATCTGAAGAAGAAGGGATATCCCGAAGAAGAGATATTCCCGGCTGTGCAGCAGATGAAGGATCTCAATTATCTGGATGACGAGGAATTCTGCCGCGTGGCGATGGAAAAAAGCATGAAAAAAGGCCACGGTATTAACCGTATAAGAAGCGAGATGCAGCAGAAATGGGGCATTGCCGCTGATATTATCGACAGAGTGGCTGAAGATATATGCATTTCCGAAACTGAAAGGCAGCGGGCGATGAAAATGGCGGAAAAGGTCCTTTCGGGAAAAGAGCCTGATGAAAAAATGAAGGCCCGTATAGGCAGAAGGCTCTCATATTACGGATACAGCACAGATACAGTCTACTGGGTGCTGAACAACCTGAATATGCTCCGGCAGGAGGACACGTATGAATAAGCAGTATGAGCGGACAGCCGCTGTCCTGGGAGATGAGGCTGTTGAAAAGCTGAAAAAAGCAAAGGCCGCAGTCTTCGGACTTGGCGGAGTGGGAGGCTATGTTTGCGAAGCTCTGGCAAGAAGCGGCATAGGCACACTGATAATAGTGGATAATGATGAGATCGATGAGACCAATATCAACAGACAGATCATCGCCCTGCACAGCACGAAAGGAAGAAGCAAGGCCGATGTGATGGAAGAGCGGCTTAAGGATATCGATCCGGATATAAATATAATAAAAAAGAAATGCTTCTATCTGCCGGAGAATTCTGATGAGGTGGATCTTGCAGGATGCAGCTACGTGGTGGATGCCGTGGATACAGTGACTGCCAAGGTGGAGATCATCACCCAGGCGAAAAAGCTGGGGATACCGGTCATATCCTGCATGGGAACAGGGAACAAGACAGATCCTTCGCAGCTTCGCGTGGCAGATATCGCTAAAACCAGTGTCTGCCCTCTGGCAAAGACCATGAGAAAACTGCTGAGGGAAAGAGATATGAAGGATGTCAAAACAGTGTATTCAACTGAAGCGCCTGTGAAGAAAAAAAGTATCGAAGGAAACCATCGCGCTCCCGGGAGCACAGCGTTCGTTCCGCCTTCTGCAGGACTTCTCATAGCAGCAGAAGTGGTAAAGGACATAATTAATGATGAAGAGGACCTGTGACGTGATAAAATAATACGGGAAGAAACAGAAGGAAAGTGTAAAAGGAGAAGACCATGGGAATAAAAGTTTACCAGGGAGATATAACATCTATGAAAGTGGACGCCATAGTCAATGCGGCCAACAGGACGCTTCTTGGAGGCGGAGGCGTTGATGGCGCCATCCACAGGGCAGCGGGAAAAGGGCTGCTGAAAGAATGTGAAGGATTAAACGGCTGTGAGACAGGCGAGGCCAAGATCACAGGAGGATATGATCTTCCGGCGAAACATGTGATACACACTGTAGGCCCGGTGTGGCACGGCGGAGACATGGGAGAGAAAAAGCTCCTTGAAAACGCATACAGAAACAGCCTGAAGATCGCCATAGAAAAAGGGCTGAAGACAGTGGCATTCCCGGCCATATCCACAGGGATATACGGATATCCCAAGGAGGAAGCAGCATATACAGCCGTAAGAACCGTCAGAGAGGTCCTTGAAGAAAACGGGATGTGGGACCAGATGACAGTATTCCTGGTGGCATACAGCAGGAAAGACGCGGAGAGATACGAGAAAATAGCTGAAGAAGAAGGCGTTTTGGAGAAATAAAGGAAACAGGGGGAAAAGGATATGATATATATCACGTGTATAGCAGCGGTGGCTGCAGTGATAGTGGCGATCATTTGTCTTATACAGATCGCTGCAGTGAAAAAGGCATCAGACACCAGCTCTGTGGAGGAGCTTTTAGACCGTCAGATCATGGAGACAGGTATAAGGATATCTGATACAGAACAGAAGGTCCTTGAGACGGATAAGAGAGTGAAAGAGACCGGCCAGAACCTGCAGAATGATATAAGAGAATCCAGACAGGAGACTCTTAATTTCATGCAGAGACAGCTGACTGACACTGCCATGCAGAACGAGCAGAAACTGGAAAACATCAGGCTGACCATGGAAGAGAGACTCAAGACCATGACTGAAGACAACAGCCGTCAGCTGGAGAAGATGAGAGACACTGTAGATGAGAAGCTCCAGAAGACACTGGAGGAGAGGATCAGTCAGTCCTTCAAACTGGTAAGCGACAGGCTGGAGCAGGTATATAAGGGCCTTGGCGAGATGCAGAACCTGGCTTCAGGTGTGGGAGATCTGAAGAAGGTCCTTTCCAACGTGAAGAACAGAGGTATCCTGGGCGAGATCCAGCTGGGCTCTATACTGAGCCAGATACTTGCTCCGGAGCAGTATGAAGAGAATGTGAAGACCACATCAGGCTCTGAACGCGTCGAATTCGCAGTGATACTTCCGGGAGACGATGAGGGAACGGTGTATCTTCCTATAGACGCCAAGTTCCCGGGGGATGCGTATAACCACCTGATGGAGGCTTATGACTCAGGCGATAAAGCGCTTATAGACGCAGCGGGAAAGAACCTGGAGGCAGCTGTAAAGAAAGCAGCAAAGGACATACATGATAAATATATAGAGCCGCCTGCCACCACTGATTTCGGCATCATGTTCCTGCCTTTCGAAGGGCTTTATGCTGAAGTGGTAAGACGGGGTCTTGTGGAGAGCCTTCAGAGAGAATATAAAGTGAACATAGCAGGGCCTACTACCATGGCAGCGCTTCTCAACAGCCTGCAGATGGGATTCAAGACCCTTGCCATACAGAAGCGTTCCGGAGAAGTGTGGAACACTCTGGCGGCAGTGAAGACAGAATTCGGTAAATTCGAAAAGACCCTGACTAAAGCTCAGGAGAGGATCAATCAGGCTAATAAAGAACTGGAGCACCTGGTAGGCACCAGGACCAGGATGATGAACTCCAAGCTGAAAAGCGTGAGCACTCTTGATTTTGATGAGAGCAGGGAGATACTCGGCATAGAAGGACCGGATGACGGAGAGGAACAGTAATGAGCATTTTTGCCATCGGAGATCTTCACCTTTCTTTCGATGAAACTGTGGACAAACCAATGGACATTTTCGGAGAAGAATGGGAAGACCACGAGATGCGTATAAAAGAAAACTGGCTTGAGAACGTGGGGGAGCATGATACCGTCATTATCGCGGGAGATGTTTCCTGGGGTCTTAAGCTGCAGCAGGCCATGGCAGATCTTGAGTGGATAGACGCTCTTCCGGGCAGGAAACTGATATTCAAAGGCAATCATGATCTGTGGTGGAACGGCATAAACCGCATGAACGGACTTTTTGATTCTATACGCTTCGTTCAGAATACCGCTGTCTTCTGCGAAGGCTGGTATATATGCGGTACCAGAGGATGGGTCTGTCCCGGAGATTCTGCGTACAGCCAGGAAGATGAGAAGATATACAGGAGAGAGACACTGAGACTTCAGATGTCCATCGATGATGCAACAGCTCAGGAGCGGTCCATAGAGTGCGGAGCAGGAAACCCGAGGATGATCGGGGTGCTCCACTATCCGCCGACTAATGACAAACTCCAGCAGTCTGACTTCACCAGGATATTCGCATCATCGGGCGTCTCAAAAGTGGTCTACGGTCATCTCCACGGAAAAGACAATTACAAGAGAGGACTGCAGGGCATGCTCAACGGCGTGCAGTACACGCTGGTGTCAGCAGACAGCACCGGATGCAGACTCGTGAAACTGATATAAACATCCCTGAGGATACTGAGAAAGGAGAACAGAATTGGCACGTGAAGATAGAAAGAGAGTTACGATAATAGTCCTTGACAGTCTGGGCATAGGGGCCCTTCCTGATGCAGGAAAGTACGTCAACGGGGAAAAGACTGATGAGGGGACAGATACCTTCGGACATATCGCAGACAACTGTCCTGACCTTAAGATACCCGAACTATCAGCTCTGGGCTTCGGCAATATAAAAGGAGCTGCGGGAGGAAGATTCGCAGTGGAGAAGCCTGAAGGCTCTTTCTGCAGACTGGCAGAAGTATCATCAGGAAAAGATACTACTACGGGGCACTGGGAACTGGCAGGTCTGAAGACTGAGATACCTTTCAAGACATATCCCAAGGGTTTTCCGGAGAAGTTCATCAGAGAATTTGAAGAAGCCATAGGACGGAAAGTGCTGTGCAATTATCCTGCTTCAGGCACTGAGATCATCGAGGAGCTGGGAGATGAGCATGAAGCTACAGGAAGTCCTATCATATATACTTCAGCAGACAGCGTGTTCCAGATAGCGGCATGCACTGATGTGATACCTCTTGAGGAGCTTTATCATATCTGTGAGACTGCAAGGAAGATGCTGACAGGCGATGTGGCATGCTGCAGAGTAATAGCAAGGCCGTATATAAAAGAAAACGGCAGGAGGGTCCGCACATCGGACAGAAAAGACTACACAGTCACGCCGCCTGCGGACACCATCCTGGACAACATCCAGAAGGCGGGCAAAAAGGTATACGCAGTTGGAAAGATAAGCGATATATTCAACGGCAAAGGCATATCAGAATCCGTGCACACTGTACGCAACCTGGACGGAGAGGATAAGACTCTTGAGGCTCTGGCTCAGGACTTCGAAGGCCAGATAGTCACCAATCTGGTAGACTTTTACTCCAAATACCGCCACAGTAGAGACCCGGCAGGC
>CAMCER010000055.1 GCA_945873875.1 uncultured Clostridia bacterium | reverse complement strand
ACCCCTTATGAAGTCTTCTACGACGCAGTGTTGCACTTAGTTTGACAATCCACGATATAGAAATTATGGTTAAAACTTGTTCGGTCCATGGCGCGGGGGTTGGCAAGATGTGTATGGTGTGGGTTGGCGAGGTGTGCATGCGCGGGGCGGTGAGATGTGTATGGCCGCAGGGTCCGAAAAAAATTTTAAAATTTCTGCCAAAAAAATTTGACTTGAAAAAACAGATATGTATAATGGGAAATGTCAAGTTAATACTTAAACCTATGATTAAGACTAGTAAGTATCGACACCGGCTTTACAGAGAGCTGAAGTTGCTGAGAGTTCAGCAGTCAGGACTTTACCGAATGGACTTATGAGGGCAGGACGAACGGAAAGCCTTTGGCGGACCAAGTAGCACCTGACGGGAGCTCCACCCGTAAAAAGAGGAGCAGGTATCAAAGGCGTACTTGAAGATCAGCACTTTTTTAGTGTAGGGTGGCATAGCATTAACTCAGGTTTTTGTCCCGAAGCCGGGATGAGGACCTTTTTGTTTGTCCTCTTCCTGAAGTCGATCTGATGGACCAGCCGAATGAAAGGAGAAAAGAAAATGGCAAACGAAAAAATCCCTTACAAAATCTACTTATCAGAGAACGAGCTTCCGAAGCAATGGTACAATGTGAGAGCTGACATGGTAAACAAGCCGGCGCTGCTTATCAGCCCGGCTACAGGTGAGCCTCTCAAACAGGAAGAACTGGAACCGGTTTTCTGCACAGAACTGGTAAAGCAGGAACTCAACGATACGGATCCGTACATAGACATCCCTGAAGAGATCCTGAACTTCTATAAGATGTACCGTCCGTCTCCGCTGGTAAGAGCATACTGTCTTGAAGAAAAACTGGACACACCGGCGAAGATATACTACAAATTCGAAGGAAACAACACCAGCGGCAGCCACAAGCTCAACTCTGCCATAGCTCAGGCATACTACGCCAAACAGCAGGGCCTGAAAGGCGTGACAACAGAGACAGGCGCAGGCCAGTGGGGCACAGCACTGTCCATGGCATGCTCATATTTCGACCTGGACTGCAAAGTATATATGGTAAAAGTCTCATACGAGCAGAAACCATTCAGACGCGAAGTAATGCGCACATACGGCGCTCGCGTGACACCGTCACCGTCAGAGACCACAGAGATCGGAAAGAAAATCCTGGCAGAGCATCCGGGGACCACAGGAAGCCTGGGATGCGCTATCTCCGAAGCAGTTGAAGAAGCTGTTTCAACAGACGGATACAAATACGTTCTGGGAAGCGTGCTCTCTCAGGTACTGCTCCATCAGACAGTTATCGGTCTTGAGACCAAGGCGGCACTGGACAAATACGATATCAAACCGGATATGATCATCGGATGCGCAGGCGGCGGATCCAACCTGGGCGGACTGATATCACCATTCGTGGGCGAAAAGATCAGAGGCGAGAACGACTATCAGATCATCGCTGTTGAGCCGGCATCATGCCCAAGCTTCACACGTGGCACATTCGCTTACGACTTCTGCGATACAGGTCACGTTTGTCCTCTGGCAAAGATGTACACACTGGGAAGCGAATTCATCCCGTCAGCAAACCACGCAGGCGGTCTGAGATACCACGGAATGAGCACAGTGCTTTCACAGCTGTATCATGACGGTCTCATCGAAGCAAGAGCAGTTGAGCAGACTTCAGTATTCGCGGCAGCTCAGGAATTCGCAAGAGTAGAAGGCATCCTGCCTGCACCGGAAAGCTCCCACGCTATCAAGGTCGCTATCGACGAAGCGAAGAAGTGCAAGGAGACAGGCGAAGAAAAGACTATCGTATTCGGTCTCACAGGAACAGGATACTTCGACATGGTGGCTTACCAGAAGTTCAACGACGGCGAGATGGAAGACTACATCCCGACAGATGAAGAACTGCAGGAAAGCTTCGCCAAGCTCCCGAAGGTCGGAAATAAATAGACCTCAAAAAACAACAGACTGCTGCACGGGACTTAAGGTCCTGCGCAGCAGTCTTTTTTTTCTTATGATTTTACGGCAGATCAGTCAGCCGCAGATTCGTCTGGTTCAGTCTTCTCTTCTCCTGTACCTATGGCCAGGCAGGTAAGAGCAACTCCTACGATTATAGCTATCTTCAGAAATTTTTTCATGAGATCCCCTCCTTTTGATAAATTATATCACAGGTCTGCGCCTTTGTCCTTATTCACAGCGTGAAAGGATCTTTTCGTACTGCTCATCGACATATTCCTGAGCTTCCTGGATCATCCACTCGTTGCCTTTGGCGAACATGTGGGCGAACCTTCCCTGCTTTTTCAGGAACTCTTCGACAGGCAGTTTTTTCTTCGGCTGATACGTGAGTCTCCATACGCCGTTTTCGATCTCATACATAGGCCATACGCAGGTGTCCACTGCCAGCCTGCAGATTTCAGCCAGATCGCTGGTCTCATATCTCCAGCCTCTGGGGCACGGAGAGAGCACATTCAGGAAACACGGCCCTTCAGTGTAGATAGCTTTTTCCGCCTTCTGGTGAAGGTCTCTGAAATCTCCCAGGAAGGTGGTCTGGGCAGCGTACGGGATGTTGTGAGCCGCTATGATCTCAGTCAGGTTCTTCTTGTTCTGTATCTTTCCCGGTGAGTTCTTTCCCACAGGTGACGTGGTCGCGTCAGCGAACCTGGGCGTTGATGATGATCTCTGGATACCCGTGTTCATGTAAGCTTCATTGTCGTAGCATACATATACCATGTCGTGGCCTCTTTCCATTGCGCCGGAAAGAGACTGGATGCCGATATCATATGTACCGCCGTCGCCGCCGAAGGTTATGAACTTGAAGGTGTCCTGTATTTTGCCCTTCTTCTTCAGCGCTCTGTAAGCCGTCTCCACGCCGGAGCATGTGGCAGCGGCGTTGGCAAAAGCGCTGTGTATAAAGCTTTCTGTGTATGCTGTGAAAGGATACATGTATGATGAAACTTCCAGGCAGCTGGTGGCGTTGGTTATAACGGCTTTGTCCTCCGGTTTCAGCGCGCGCAGGACAGCCCTGACGGTCACTCCTGCTCCGCATCCGGCACAAAGCTTATGACCGCCTGCGAATCTCTCTTTTTTTTCTACTTCTTTCTTTAAGCTGTAAGCCATTTTCAAACCTCTCTGTACTTTCTATCTGAAACGGGAATCTCTTACGCCGATGTATCTGTAGACATCGCCCGGGTCATCGTTTTCAGCGATGACGAAGAGATCCTGGTAAATATCGTAGAAGTCCTCTACTCTTATGTCTCTTCCGCCAAGACCGTAGATATAGTTGATGGCGTATGGTTTGTCCTTAAGGTCGTAGAGCGAGCTTCTGGCTTCATTGAAGAGCGGGCCGCCGCTGTTGGAAAAGCTCTCCGCCTTGTCCATGATGGCCACTGCCTTCACCTTGCACATTGCCTCTGCAAGAGGTATGCGCGGGAACGGTCTGAAGACTCTCAGCTTGATGAGTCCGACTTTCTTCCCTTCGGCTCTCAGCCTGTCTACTGCTTCTTTTCCTGTGCCTGCGCTGGATCCGATAGCGACCAGGGCCACTTCAGCATCATCCATGTGATACTCCTCGAAGAAGCCGTACTTCCTTCCGGTCATCCTCTCAAAGCGCTCAGCCACGTCCATGATCACCGGCATAGCGTCCTTCATGGCCTGGGCCTGCTGCCTCTTGAACTCCATGTAGTAAGGTGATATCCCGTAAGGACCTACCGCCAGCGGGTTCTCGTGTTTCAGCAGGTAGTTTTCCGGTCTGTATTCCCCGACAAACCCCTTGACCTTTTCGTCTTCCACAAGCTCTATATTAGATACGCCGTGGCTGGTTATGAACCCGTCCTGACAAACCATGATAGGCAGTCTGCAGGTCTCTGCTATTGGGATGGCCTGGATGAAGTTATCGTATACTTCCTGGTTGGTCTCCGCATATATCTGCAGCCATCCTGAGTCTCTGGCTCCCATTGAGTCTGAGTGGTCATTGTTGATGTTGATAGGACCTGTCAGTGCTCTGTTGACTACGGCCATGGTAACCGGCAGTCTGGCTGACGCCACTACGTAAAGCAGCTCCCACATATACGCAAGTCCAGCGGAGGATGTAGCTGTGACAGCTCTGGCTCCCGCCGCGGAGGCTCCCATGCATGTGGACATGGCGCTGTGCTCTGATTCAACTGCTATGAACTCTGTGTCCGCAAGCCCGTCTGCTATGAAGCTGGAGAAGTACTGGGGTATCTCGGTAGACGGGGTGATCGGGAATGCTCCCATCACGTCCGGCTCTATCTGCCGCATGGCTATAGCGACAGCTTCGTTTCCTGATAATCTGTCTCTGATTGCCATTTACTTCACCTCCTCTACGAAATCGATGGCTCCAAAAGGACACACCTTCACGCAGATGCCGCATCCTTTGCAGTGCATGAAATCAAAATCCTGTCTCTTTCCGTCTTTCACCGGTATCGAGCTGTCAGGACAAAACGGCACGCAAAGCATGCACTGTTTGCATTTGTCCTCCAGGAATACAGGCTTCATGGTCCTCCACTCTCCCGTATTCACCAGCAGCGATGTTGCCGGTTCATATATCTCCGCCCCCGTGGTGACTTCCTGCCACGTGGACTTTTCATTAAGATCTTTCGCTTTTGTTTTCATTTATATCTCCTCTTCACCTTTTTCGGATCTTCCAGCCGGTCTTTAGTCTTTCCTGCTCTGCACTCCGCTCCCTTAGCTGGACTTTACCTGATTCATGGCCATCTTCAGCGCCTCCATGTTGCCGTCGATGATCTGAGGCTTATGGTAGAACTTATGTCTGAAGGATTCTTCCATGTCATCTATGAACTGGTTCTCTTCGATGACTTTGCTGACCTTTACCACTGCTGCCAGCATGGGGGTGTTAGGGAAGTTCTTGCCCAGTGTCTCCATTGATATCTTTCTGGCGTCCACTGTGCAGACCTTTCCTTCATATCCGTTGAGCTCGCCTCTGAGCTGTTCCGGGTCCTTGCTTGAATTTATGATTATGGCGCCGTCTTCTTTCAGTCCGTTGGTAACGTCCACTGAAGCCAGCAGCGTCTCATCTACCACTACCACATAATCAGGAGTGTAGATGTTGGAATGCACATTGCAGTGCGCTTCCGTGATCCTGTTATACGCGGTGATAGGCGCGCCCATCCTTTCCGGACCGTATTCAGGGAACCCCTGAACATATTTTCCTGAATTGAATGCCACGTCCGCCAGTAGCAGGCACGCTGTCTTGGCGCCCTGTCCTCCTCTTCCGTGCCAGCGGATCTCTACTCCATCTCTTTTCATCACTGTTTCTTCCGGCCTTCCGGCCGTTCTCTCCTTTCCAGTTCTCTTACGTGTGTCAGGTCCGCTTGCATTTCCTGCGCCGGGCGCCTGTTTTCGCCCTGCCGCTCTATAAAAAAAATCCGTCCTGTATTAGGACGAACTTACACATTCGCAACCACCCGATACAACATACTAACATACGCGTTCCCGATAACGGGGGAAAACCGTCAGAACTTACTCACGCTTTCTTCGCTTCAGCTCTGCAACTCGGAAGGGATCTTCGGTTCCTCATCCGCCTCCGCCGGGATCACACCATCCCCGGCTCTCTGTGGGATAAGACAAGGCCTACTTTCTTCGTCATCGTCTTTGAGTTATTCATTTTTCCGCCGCCGTCCAAGCAGTTTCATCCGCACTCCTGCGCAACCTCCACCGCATATCATGCGACTATGATGTATTTTAGCGCATCTTCTGCATTCTGTCAACCTTTTTCAGAAAACCGATAGTGTCAACTTGTTGTGGAGTTTTTGCTTGACATCAACTCCAAAGTGTAT
>CAMCER010000054.1 GCA_945873875.1 uncultured Clostridia bacterium | reverse complement strand
CTAGAGTTCCTCTAACGATGTGATATCTTACACCTGGAAGGTCTTTAACTCTTCCGCCTCTGATCAGAACAACACTGTGTTCCTGAAGATTGTGTCCAATACCAGGAATGTATGCTGTTACTTCGATACCGTTAGTAAGACGTACTCTGGCAACTTTTCTGAGCGCTGAATTAGGCTTCTTTGGAGTTACAGTCTTAACTGAAGTGCAAACGCCACGTTTCTGCGGTGAATTGATGTCTGTAGGCACTCTCTTGATAGAGTTCATTCCCTTACCAAGTGCAGGTGCTGTAGACTTCTTCTCACTTGAAGTTCTGCCCTGACGTACTAACTGATTAATGGTAGGCATTAAATATATGTCCTCCTTTCCTCAAAATTTCCGGGATGGCCGAAAAACGGCTCTCCCTTAGTTATTTCAAGCCATTGAGGGGCTTTTTGAGGGCCTCCCAATGGCTGAATGCCGAATGATATTCTATCACAGCTTCATCTGCGATGTCAATTGATTTTACTCTTCTTCAGCATCTTCTGCAGGCTCTTCAGGTGCGGCTTCCGCATCTGCTGCAGGCGCTTCTTCTGAAACAGCTTCTGCCTCCTCAGCCGGCTCTTCTGAAACAGGCTCTTCTTCATATCCTGCCTCTTCATCCGACATGAGTCCGCTTTCAAGTGATGAGAGGATGTCGCCTTCAAGATCTGAGATCTCTTCAGCTGTAACATCTTCGGACATCGCTTCAGCATTCTCAGCAGGCTCTTCTTCAGCCGCCTCTTCCTGAGGCATGGCTGCAGCTTCCTTCTGTTCCATGAGCTGCTTATAGTAGGCTTCCATGAGCGCACTGTTGATGCCGTAGTCAAGTTCGATATTCTTGTATCTCTTCATGCCTGTTCCTGCAGGTATGAGCTTACCGATGATAACGTTCTCTTTAAGACCGCGGAGTTTATCGTTCTTGCCCTTGATCGCCGCGTCAGTCAGCACTCTGGTAGTCTCCTGGAAGGACGCTGCCGACAGGAATGAACCTGTTGCAAGGGATGCCTTGGTGATACCCAGAAGCTGGTTCTTGCCGTATGCAGGCTCGCCGTCTTCTGCGATAGCCTTCGCATTGGCTTCGTCGATCTCGACTTTGCTGTACAGGCCGCCCGGGAACAGATCCGTGTCGCCTGAATCCTCTATCTTGTACTTGGACAGCATCTGGCTTACGATTACCTCAACGTGTTTGTCGTTGATGTCTACACCCTGCTGCTTATATACTCTCTGTACTTCTTTCAGCAGATACTGGTAAACGCCTTCTGCGCCCTTGTATTTGAGTATGTCCTTAGGATCAAGAGGTCCCTTGGTGATGTTGTCACCGGCCTCGACGAAGTCTCCTTCCTCGACGCTGAGCCTTGCTCCGTAAGGAACTACGTATACCTTTTCTTCCTCTTCGCCCTGAACGACTACTTCTGTCTTGTTATCGTCACGTGGCTTGATGGAAACGACTGTACCGTCTGCTTCGCATATCTCAGCGATACCCTTAGGCTTTCTTACCTCGAACAGCTCTTCTACTCTCGGAAGACCTGATGTGATATCGGAACCGGCTACGCCGCCTGTATGGAATGTTCTCATGGTCAGCTGTGTACCAGGCTCACCGATGGACTGTGCAGCTGTTATACCTACAGCCTCTCCGATGTTGACGCTCTCGCCTGTCGCCAGGTTGCGTCCGTAGCATTTAGCGCATACGCCGTATTTGCTGTGGCATGTCATGACTGATCTGATAGCTACTTCCTCGATGCCTGCAGCTTCGATGATATCAGCAGTCTCCTCGGATATCTCCTCGTCCTGCTCAACGATGACTTCGCCTGTATTCGGATCGATGATATCCTGGGCGGCTGTCCTGCCTATGATCCTCAGCTTCAGGGATTCTATGACTTCTTTTCCGTCTGTGAATGCCCTTACCAGGATACCCTCGTCAGTACCGCAGTCGTATTCTCTTACGATCACGTTATGTGAAACGTCTACAAGTCTTCTGGTCAGATATCCTGAGTCGGCTGTTCTCAGAGCTGTGTCCGCAAGACCCTTTCTGGCACCGTTAGTGGATACGAAGTATTCCAGTACGGAGAGGCCTTCACGGAAGTTGGCCTTGATCGGGATCTCGATGGTCTTACCGGAAGCGTTGGCCATGAGACCTCTCATTCCGCCGACCTGCTTGATCTGGTTACGGCTTCCTCTGGCTCCGGAGTGGGCCATGATGAACAGGTTGTTCAGTGTTCCCAGTGAATCCATAAGAGCGTCAGCCACATGTTCAGTAGCATCTGTCCAGATGTCTATTACCTTGTTATATCTTTCCTGGTTGGATACGAGACCCTTTCTGTAGGCCTTTTCGTATTTGTTTACTTCTTCTTCAGCCTTATCCAGGATGTCCCATTTGTTTTCCGGTATCTCCATGTCGGAAACGCTGATGGTTATAGCGCCTCTGGTGGAGTAATGGAATCCCATGGACTTGATGTTGTCAAGCATAAGCACTGTACCGGTGTTTCCGTGTATACGGTAGCACCTGTCGATGATCTCACCCAGCTTTTTCTTGTCGCAGAGGAAATCTATCTCAAGGGAGTACGGATCGTCGTCTCTGTTGACATATCCCAGATCCTGAGGCAGCTTCTGGTTGAACAGGAATCTTCCTACTGTTGATTCCACCAGTCTTCCCCGGTCTCCCTCGTAGGCGTACATCCTTACTTTTACCTTTGCGTGGAGTCCCACATCACCGTTGCTGTAGGCCATTATCATCTCATCGATGTCTGTGAAGATCTTGCCGTCGCCTTTTTCTGCGTCGGTGCTCCTGTCTTCAGTGCCCGGATGAGTCAGATAATAACTTCCCAGGATCATGTCCTGCGTCGGTGTGGTGATAGGTGATCCGTCCTTCGGTGCCAGGATGTTGTTGACTGAAAGCATGAGGAATCTCGCCTCTGCCTGTGCCTCTACTGAAAGAGGTACGTGTACAGCCATCTGGTCGCCGTCGAAGTCAGCGTTGAACGCGGTACAAACCAGCGGGTGCAGCTTTATAGCCTTACCTTCTACCAGCACCGGCTCAAATGCCTGGATACCGAGTCTGTGAAGTGTCGGAGCACGGTTGAGCATTACAGGATGCTCCTGAATGACTTCCTCGAGTACATCCCATACTTCCGGCTTCACTTTCTCTACCATTCTCTTGGCGCCTTTGATGTTATACGCAGCGCCCTGTTCAACCAGCTTCTTCATTATGAAAGGCTTGAACAGTTCCAGAGCCATGGTCTTCGGAAGACCGCACTGCCAGAACTTGAGTTCCGGTCCTACTACGATAACTGAACGGCCTGAGTAGTCGACACGCTTGCCAAGCAGATTCTGTCTGAATCTTCCCTGTTTTCCCTTCAGATAGTCTGAAAGTGATTTCAGCGGTCTTGCTCCAGGTCCTGTTACCGGTCTTCCTCTTCTTCCGTTGTCGATGAGGGAGTCAACTGCTTCCTGCAGCATCCTCTTCTCATTTCTGACGATTATGTCAGGTGCTCTCAGCTCAAGGAGCTTTTTGAGCCTGTTGTTTCTGTTTATTACTCTTCTGTAAAGATCGTTCAGGTCTGATGTTGCGAAACGTCCGCCGTCGAGCTGGACCATAGGTCTGATGTCAGGCGGGATGACCGGGATGACTTCCATGATCATCCACTCAGGTCTGTTGCCTGAGATCCTCAGCGCTTCGATGACTTCAAGTCTTCTGACGATCTTGAGCTTTTTCTGCCCTGTGGCTGTCTTGAGTTTTTCTCTCATGTCAGCGGACATCTCTTCCAGGTCAACAGCAGCCAGAAGTTCTCTTACAGCTTCAGCTCCCATTGCAGCTCTGAAGTTCAGTCCCTGATCTTCAGCCTCTTTATACTCCATCTCATCGAGTATCTGCTTGTACTGGAATCCGGAATCGCCCGGGTCAAGCACGATGTATGAAGCAAAGTAAAGGACCTTTTCAAGGTTCTTCGGTGATATATCCAGGACAAGACCCATCCTGCTGGGGATGCCCTTGAAATACCAGATGTGTGAAACAGGCGCAGCCAGCTGGATATGTCCCATCCTGACTCTTCTCACCTTGGATTTAGTGACTTCGACGCCGCATTTGTCACATACGATGCCCTTGTATCTGATTTTTCTGTACTTTCCGCATCTGCACTCCCAGTCCTTGGTAGGTCCGAAGATCTTTTCGCAGAAAAGGCCTTCCGGTTCCGGCTTGAGAGTCCTGTAGTTTATCGTCTCAGGCTTGCAGACTTCACCATGTGACCAGCTCAGTATCTTTTCAGTAGATGCCATTCCGATCTGCAGTGACTCAAGGTTATTCAATTCATAATTGTTGTTACCGTTGTTATTCAACTGTCCTGCCTCCTCTACTGATTATCTTCTTCTGCTTCAACTTCATCCAGCGCGGTCTCTGAAATGATCTCTTCCTCATCAGGAACATCTTCATTCATCAGATCCTCTTCATCAGGGCCGATCTCAGCCTCGTCCTGTTCGAACTCCGCATCCTGCGGCTCTTCCTCGCTGTATCCTGATTCTTCAGCAGCAGCTTCTTCTGCGGCCTCAGCCTCAGCCATGAGGCGGTCTTCACGCTCTCTGCGGTTATCGATCATTCTCTCGATGCCGGAGAAAGTATCTGCCTCGGTCTGCTCTCTGATCTCTATCTCTTCATCGTCTTCTGCTAAAGCCTTGACATCAAGTCCCAGACTCTGCAGTTCTTTGATGAGTACCTTGAATGACTCCGGTATTCCCGGTTCAGGTATGTTCTCACCCTTGACGATAGCTTCATATGTCTTTACACGTCCCACTACGTCGTCGGACTTGACTGTCAGGATCTCCTGAAGTGTATATGCTGCGCCGTACGCCTCAAGAGCCCACACTTCCATCTCTCCGAAACGCTGGCCGCCGAACTGGGCTTTACCACCCAGAGGCTGCTGTGTTATCAGTGAGTACGGACCCGTGCTTCTTGCGTGTATCTTATCATCTACCAGATGATGCAGTTTCAGCATGTACATGTATCCGACCGTGATAGGATTATCGAATTTTTCTCCGGTCCTGCCGTCTCTCAGTGTAAGCTTTCCGCTTCTGTCATAACCGCATTCCTGGAGCAGCTCGATGATATCTTTTTCTGTAGCGCCGTCAAATACCGGTGTAGCTATGTACCAGCCCTTGTTCTTTGCAGCAAGTCCCAGATGCACCTCCAGTACCTGTCCCACATTCATTCGGGAAGGTACGCCCAGAGGATTGAGCATTACCTGCAGCGGCTGTCCGTTCTCCAGGAACGGCATGTCTTCTTCAGGAAGTATCCTGGAGATTACACCCTTGTTTCCGTGACGTCCGGCCATCTTGTCGCCGACGCTGATCTTTCTCTTGGTAGCCACATAGCAGCGAACCAGTTTATTTACTCCCGGCGGCAGCTCGTCTTTGTTCTCCTTGGAGAATATCTTTACATCGACTACTATACCTGTCTCGCCGTGAGGCACTCTCAGTGATGTGTCTCTCACTTCTCTGGCTTTGTCGCCGAAGAGCTCGTTGAGGATGTTGTCTTCCGGAGTAGGCTCTGTCTCACCCTTAGGTGTGACCTTGCCCACCAGGATATCCGATGAAGTTACTTCAGCACCGATCCTGATGATACCTTCCTCATCCAGATCCTTCAGTGCGTCTTCACCTACATTAGGTATGTCTCTGGTGATCTCTTCATCGCCGAGCTTGGTATCTCTGGCTTCAAGTTCATACTCTTCTATATGCAGTGATGTGAGGACGTCATCCATGATGAGTCTCTCGTTGAGTACGATAGCGTCCTCGTAGTTATAGCCTTCCCATGTCATGAAGCCTATGAGAAGGTTCTTGCCCAGAGCGATCTCGCCGTTGTCTGTGGAAGGACCGT
>CAMCER010000053.1 GCA_945873875.1 uncultured Clostridia bacterium | reverse complement strand
AGAGAAAAAACTCTGGAGATACTCAAGTGATAACAGTTATATGCGGCATTTTGATATTCTGCCTCATGATATTCCCTCATGAGCTGGGACATTTCCTCACGGCAAAGGCGTGCGGCGTAAAGGTCAACGAGTTTGCCATGGGAATGGGGCCTGCCATATACAAGAAGCAGAAAGGCGAGACCCTCTATGCTCTGCGTGCAGTGCCTATCGGAGGCTACTGCGCCATGGAAGGCGAGGATGAAGAGTCAGACGACCCAAGGGCCTTCGACAACAAGCCGGCATGGCAGAAAGCCATAATCCTTGCGGCAGGCTCTGCCATGAATTTCCTGGTGGCTCTTGTAATAATAATCGGGCTCACTTTCTATACAGGCGTTGCCACCACATCTCTGGCGGCAGTCGTAGACGGCAGTCCGGCCCAGGAGGCAGGGATACAGAAAGGCGATACCATTACAGCAGTAAACGGTCATGAGACAGAAGAATGGGCTGATGTCATCGGCATCATCGGAGCCGCTGAACCGGGAGATACGGTAAAGATAACAGTAGACAGGAACGGCAGTCAGAAAACCATAAGCAGCAAAGTGGAAAAGTCAGATGACGGCCGCGCGGTCATCGGCATAGAATGCGGCATATCTCACAATTTCTTCTCCTGCATAGCGGGAGGTGTGAAGAGTACAGGAAGGATGATCAGCACTCTGGGCGATGCTCTGAGGCAGATATTCACAGGCAAGGTGGGCATGGACCAGCTTGGCGGTCCAGTGGCCATAGTGAAGGTAGCAGGTGACGCAGGGAAAAACGGCCCGTCGACGTTCCTTTATCTTGCGGCTTTCATAAGCCTGAATCTGGGGTTGTTCAACCTTCTTCCATTCCCGGCACTTGACGGGGGAAGACTGGTGTTCCTGGTGATAAGGAAGATAACAGGGAAACGTGTTACACAGTCTGCAGAAGCCAAGGTCCACTTCGTAGGCATAATGCTTCTGCTGGCGCTTATGGTATATGTGACCTGGAACGATATTTCAAGACTTTTTGCAGGATAGAGGGCTGCGCATGCAGCAGACAGGACAGGTGAAAAATGAGTAAGGCAGTAAAATGCGGTAATGTGACTATCGGAGGCGGAGCACCTGTTTCCATCCAGTCCATGACTAATGTAGACACTAAGGATATAAAGGCTGTTGCCATGCAGATAAACGACCTGGCAGAAGAAGGATGTCAGATCGTGAGAGTGGCGGTGCCTGACATGGAAAGCGCAGAGGCGCTGAAGTCCATCAAAGAGATGAGCCCGGTGCCCATCGTGGCGGACATACACTTTGACCACAGGCTGGCCATAAAAGCCATACAGATGGGGGCTGACAAGATCCGCATAAACCCGGGAAACATCGGTTCGAAAGAGAAGGTCCGGGAAGTAGTGGAAGCAGCTAAGGAAAAGAACATTCCCATCAGAGTCGGCGTAAATTCCGGATCACTTGAAGAGGACATACTGAAAAAATACGGCGGCGTGACTGCAGAAGGACTTGCCGAAAGCGCCCTGAACAATCTCAAACTCATAGAGGACATGGGCTACGATAATCTGGTGGTATCACTGAAATCTTCAGATGTGCAGATGAACTACGATGCCCACATGATCGTTGCGGACAAGACTGATCATCCCATACATATCGGCATAACCGAGGCAGGAACTGTCCACAGAGGAAAGATCAAGTCGGCAGCCGGCATAGGAGCTCTTCTTCTGGCAGGCATAGGCGATACTATGAGGGTCTCCCTTACGGCGGATCCTGTGACGGAAGTGGTCTTCGCCAAAGAACTCCTGAGAGCTATCGGACTGAAAAAGGAATCCATAAATCTGGTGTCCTGCCCTACATGCGGAAGGACAAAGGTCAATCTCCAGGAGATAGCAACGGAGATACAGAGAGCTCTTGAGCCTATCGAAAAAGAGCGGACACTTCAGGGCAAGAGAGGAATAACAGTAGCGGTCATGGGATGTGCTGTCAACGGCCCGGGAGAAGCAAAGGACGCAGATATAGGAGTCGCCTGCGGAGAAGGCAAAGGCGTGATCTTTGTCAGAGGGGAGACAGTGAAGACTGTATCTGAACAGAACATAGCCATAGAGATGATAAACATGATAAAGGGTTTTGAATGATAGATGTTATAAAAAGCGCCATCCGGTGGGACATGGCCGGTGAAGGCGCAAGGGAAAACGGAGAGTTCAGTATAAAAGACGCGGCAGTTGCCAAAGACGGAAAGAGTCTCAGTATAACTCTGGGACTCAATTTTGTTGTGCCCTATGAGAGCCACGAGGCTGTCTGCAGCACAGTCATGGAAAAGATAAACAGCGCAGACGGCATGGGCGGCATAGAAAAAGTATGTCTGAAATACGAGTATGAGGAACTGGTGCAGCCGGAGGAAGATGCCATAAGACTCTTCGTGGAGCACATGATCATCCGCGCCAACGGAGACTATGCCCACATAACCAGGACCATAATGCCCGAGAGGACTGAAGTGTCTGATGACGAGATAAAGATATATGCTGTAGGGCAGATGGCAGCTGACAATCTGAATAAAGATGTGGCGCCTTTGTTCGGGATAATGCTGAAAGAGCTTCCTGTAAGACAAAGGAAAGTGACTTTTCTCAATAACGAGGAGACCTGGCAGAAGACCAGAGAGTCTCTGAAGGAAAAGGACAGGAAGGAGCTTGAAGAAAGCGCAAGAAAGCACGCCGAAGCCGAAAAGAAGCAGCCGGAAAAGCATGCTGCGCAGTCCGGCGAAGGCGGCGGGCAGCAGAAGTGGAACGGATACAGGAGAAAGCCCAAGGAAGATCCTGTAGAGGGCAACAAGATAATGGGAAGGCCCATAACCGGACAGGCTACGCCTTTTTCAGAACTTGATGTGGAGAAGGGAAACGCTGTAGTGGAAGGTGTCCTTTTCGAAAAAGAAGAGCGGACCATAAAGAGCGGATCCAAACTGGTGAAACTGCTGATAACAGACGGCAGAAGCTCCATTTGTCTGAAAACATTCGCCACAGAAAAGAAGTGGGATGATATAAATAAAAACCTGAAAGAAGGCGACGCCGTCAGGGCTGAAGGCGAGGTCCAGTTCGACACTTTCGAGAACGAACTGATCATCATGATAAAGAATCTGGAAAAGGGAGAGGTGAAAGAGCGTAAAGACGAAGCCTCTGAAAAGAGAGTCGAGCTTCATGCCCACACCAAGATGAGCGCCATGGACGGTCTTTCCGATGCTAAAGCCCTGATAAAGCAGGCGGCGAAATGGGGGCACAAGGCCATCGCCATAACGGATCACGGGGTGGTCCAGTCCTTTCCTGACGCAGCCCACACTGTATACGGTTTCGGCCTGAAGGAAAAGGAACTGGATATAAAAGTCATCTACGGTGTGGAAGCCTATCTTTACGATGATGAAGGATATATCGACGAAGAAGGGAATATAGATTACAAGGCTCACGGATACAACCACGCTATACTGCTGGCTAAGAACTACACGGGGCTGCGGAACCTTTACAGGCTGGTTTCCATCTCACATCTGGACTATTTCTATAAACGGCCCAGGATGCCCAAGTCAGTCATAGCAAAGTACAGGGAAGGCCTTATACTGGGATCTGCCTGTGAGGCCGGAGAAGTGTACCGGAGCATCTCGGCAGGAGAGCCTCTGGAAACGCAGATGAAAAAAGCGCAGTTCTATGATTATCTTGAGATACAGCCTCTCATAAACAACAGGTTCATGATAGCCAGCGAGAAATATCCGCTGGTGAGAAGTGAAGAGGATATTAAGGATCTCAACAGAAAGGTCATCCAGCTGGGAGAAAAGTGCGGTCTTCCGGTGGCGGCCACCTGCGACACACACTACATAAACGAAGAGGACAGCATCTACAGGGATATACTCCTGACAGGGCAGGGATTCAAGGACACCAATCCGGGACTCTACTTCCGCACCACAGATGAGATGCTTGATGAATTCTCATATCTGGGAGAAGAAAAAGCGAAAGAGATAGTAATCGATGTGCCCGGCGCCATCGCTGACCAGATCGAAGATATAATACCTATCGCAAAAGGCAAATTCCCGCCGAAGATCGAGAACGCGGAAGAGACCTTAAGGACCAGATGTATCGAAAGGGCAGAAGCCATATACGGAAGCCCTCTGCCTGAGCCTATAGGAGCACGGCTGGAAAAAGAACTGAACTCCATAATAAGCAACGGTTATGCGGTCATGTATGTCAGCGCAGAGATGCTGGTGCAGAAATCGCTTTCCGACGGATTCCTGGTAGGCTCCAGAGGATCAGTAGGTTCATCTTTTGCTGCTACCATGGCGGGGATCACGGAAGTAAATCCACTGAAGCCTCACTACATCTGCCCGAATTGCAAACACCTTGAGTGGGGAGATGAGAATGAGTATGACTGCGGTGTGGATATGCCGGAGAAGAACTGCCCTGAGTGCGGCACGAAGATGAAGCAGGACGGATTCACCATACCATTTGAGACATTCCTGGGATTCGAAGGAAACAAGGAACCTGATATCGACCTTAACTTCGCGGGAGAGTATCAGGCAAAAGCCCATAAATACGTGGAGACCATCTTCGGCAGCGGCAATGTATATAAGGCGGGGACCAGAGGCACCATCATGGATAAGACCGCTTTCGGATTTGTCAGGAAATACGCCGAAGAGAAGAATATACCTGTAAACAAATACGAGACAGAAAGACTCTTAAGAGGCTGCGTGGGAGTCAAGAGGACCACAGGCCAGCATCCTGGAGGAATAATCATCGTGCCTGAAGGCCACGAGATATATGAGTTCTGTCCGGTGCAGCATCCTGCCAACGATGTGAACACGGATATCGTGACCACTCACTTTGATTATCACTCCATCGATGAGAACCTGCTGAAGCTGGATATACTGGGCCATGATGCCCCGTCTATGATCAGACAGCTGCAGGATATGACAGGCATAGATCCTTTGTCCGTGCCTCTGAAAGACGAGAGAGTAAACGGCATTTTCAACGGGATCGAAGGCCTTGATATAAAGGATGAGAATTACCAGTTCACTCACGGAAGCTACGGCATCCCTGAGTTCGGCACCAGGTTCGTAAGACAGATGCTGGACGACACACAGCCTAAGAGGTTCGGCGACCTTGTCAGGATATCGGGATTCTCCCACGGCACTAACGTGTGGCTCGATAATGCCCAGAGATTCATAAAAGAGGGCAAGGCCACCATGCAGGATGCCATATCCACCCGTGACGACATCATGAACTATCTTATCCTGAAAGATGTGCCTAATAACCAGGCATTCACCATAATGGAGCACGTAAGGAAGGGCAAAGGCCTGACGGAGGAAGAGGAAAAAGCCATGAAGGAGCATGACGTGCCGGAATGGTACATTGAATCATGCAAGCTCATTTCATACATGTTCCCGAGGGCTCACGCGGTGGCTTATGTGATCATGTCATACAGGATCGCCTGGTATAAGGTGTATTATCCCAGAGAATTCTATGCGGTGCTTTTCACCGCCAAGATAAACGACTTCAACTGGGACGTCATAAAGAGGGGTCCGCAGGCGATACTGGATCAGATGGACGCAGTGCTGAGAAAGGGAAAGAATGCTACGCCTAAAGAGGTCGATGAGATAGTGCCTTTCGAATTGGCCTACGAGATGTATTCCAGAGGTTACAGCTTCAGCGAGCCTTCTTTAGAGGACTCTGAAGCCGTTCACTTTACCGTGAAAGACGGGAAGGTCCAGGTACCGCTGTGCGCCCTTGCAGGCCTGGGTGAAAGCGCCGGGAAAGCCATCGAGGAAGAGTACAGGAAGAAAGAGTTCACTACTGTAGAGGAGCTCCAGTCAAGAGCCGGAGTCAATAAGACCGCAATTGAGGCCATGAGA
>CAMCER010000052.1 GCA_945873875.1 uncultured Clostridia bacterium | reverse complement strand
CTGTCGGATGTCTGTGTCCGCAGTTGAATGCTCCGAATCCACCGAGGAAGTCGATGTATTCATTTCCGTTCAGATCATAGAAGTGGTCTCCCTGTGATTTCCATTCCATTGCGAGTTCGTCGCCGCCAGCGGCCTTTCTGTACTCGAGGAATCCTGGGTTTACATGATTGTCAAAATTGAACTTTGCGTTCTCAAGAAATTCTTTCTTGTCGTCGCCTTCCAGAGTGTCAGCCTTGATCCATCCGAGGGCTTTCTCTGTGTAAGCTAATACTTCGTCAAAACTTTTTCTTGGCATTTCTTTACCTCCGTAAAAATATATCCACCCGGACGGCAGCCTATTCTGCCGTCCGGGAATCGGACTTTATCCAGCCTATCTGTCTGAGGTTACTACCTGATTATTTTCCAGCAACTTCTTCAACTGCTTCTTTCAGTACTGCAACTACCTGGTCACACTGTTCCTTAGTAGCGATGAGCGGTGGTACCATTCTGATGATCTTGTCACCGATAGCTGTTACGAGTACTTTTCTGTCGATACATCCGTGCTTGATGTCAACTGCGAATGAGTCTTTGCCCGGGATATCGAATTCAACGCCTACGAACAGGCCCTTGCCTCTAACTTCCTTAACGTACGGAAGTGTAGCAAGTTTTTCCATGAAGTATCCGCCGACTTCCTTAGCGTTTCCAGCCAGGTCTCTGTCGAGGATCTCATTGATCTCAGCCAGTGCAGCTGCGCAGCATACTGGGGATCCAGCATATGTGGAGCCGTGTGATCCTGGTGTGAATGCAGCAGCAGCTTCCTTAGTTGCGCACATTGCAGCGATAGGCATTCCGCCTCCCATAGCCTTAGCCATAGTTACGATGTCAGGTTTGATTCCATAGTTCATGTAAGCCATGATCTCGCCTGTTCTGCCCCATCCAGCCTGAACTTCGTCCAGGATCAGGAGGATATCGTTTTCAGTACAGAACTCTCTGATGCCGTCCATGAATTCCTGTGTTGCAGGATAAACGCCGCCTTCGCCCTGTACAGGCTCGAACATGATAGCTGTTGTGTTTTCGTCGCATGCATCTTTGAATGCCTGCAGGTTGTTGAATTCAGCATATGTGAATCCTGGGAGCAGTGGCTCATAGCCTTTGTGCTGAGCTGATCCCGGCTGACCTGTAGCGGACATAGCGCCGTATGTTCTTCCGTGGAAGCTCTTCTTAGCTGTTACGATGCGATAGTGCTCCGGACCATACTTGTCAACTCCGTACTTTCTAGCCAGCTTGATAGCAGCTTCATTAGCTTCTGTACCTGAGTTCTGATATATGATCTTGTCCATTCCGATAGTCTCACATACTTTCTTTGCCAGAACAGTCTGTGGGATGGAGTAAGGATAGTTGAATGTGTGCATGAGCTGTCCAACCTGTTCCTTAACTGCTGCAACTACCTTCTCGTTACAGCTTCCAGCTGTGTTTACTGCAACGCCGCCGTAGAAATCAAGGTAAGCATTGTCATTCTCATCATAGATGTACATGTCCTTAGCTCTTACAGCTACGAACGGGAATCTTTCATAAGTTTCCATGTGATACTTCTGAGTAATGTCTTTTACTTGATCTGCAGTCAGGTTTACGTCTTTTAATTGCATTTTTGACCTCCATTCTTTGTTGAAAAACAACTAATGATTTATTGATTTGACTACAACCGGGGTCTTAAAAGGCCCCGGTCAATAATGCACTATTTAATGACTATGCTTCATCCGGAAGTTTGTCATCTTTGGAACCGTGTCCCCAGATGAGTACGCCGATGAGCATGAAGATAGCTGCTGCGAATACAGCTGCGTATGTATTGGTCATCCACTGCATTCCTTCGCCGCCCGGATATGCTCCGTTGAGGGTGTTATAAACTGTCCAGTATCCGCCGAAGATTACTGTAGCGATCATGGACAGGATAGCGCCTTTCTGGCAGCCTCTTGCTTTGCCCCAGTAGATACCATAGAGCAGGATGATGAACAGAGCGCCTCTGAATGTGTATGCCAGATAAACGATGTCCAGTACCTTGGATCCGTTGAGGAGTACTGCAAGTACGATACAACCGATGCCTGCGCATGCTGTAGCGATTCTTGAGATGAATACGATCTTCTTATCTGAAGCTTCAGGATTGATGTACTTCTGATAGATATCCTTTGTGAACATTGTTCCAGCTGCCAGGATGATAGGTGATACTGTTGAAAGTATAGCAGCGAAGATGGAAGCAAGTACGATACCACCGATGACCGGTGTCATCTTGTTCATCATCAGATATGGCAGAGCGTTTGTTGAGAATCCGCCAAGATCATCAAGTGTCGGGAAGAATACTCTTGAGTACATTCCCATGAATACTGTGAAGAATCCGAATGGAGCAACAACTGCTGCTGTGATGAATGAAGCTTTAACAGCAACTTTTTCATCTCTTGCAGCCAGTACAGGCTGGATACCTGCCTGAGCTGTGAGAGCTCCGAGTACTCCGGCGATGAGCCAGGATGATACTTTCGGCATTCCGATCTCAAACATGTTGAAGAAGTGGATGTCCTTCGTAACCGGGTTGCTTGCCAGCTGATCTGAGAGCCAGTCAAGTCCTCCAAACTTATTGAAGAGGAAGATAAGTGCGATAACAGCACCGCCGTACATAGCGATCAGATGCATTACATTGGTCGAACTTACGGCATTCATTCCACCTGCCAGGGTGTATACGATGAAGCATGCACCGAGGATGATTACTGAAAGAACAAATGAGAGTCCCAGGATCGAGTTACCCAGTGAACCAGCTGCGATAACCTGTGATGTACCTACAGCTACCATTACCAGGATAAGCATGATGCTTGCGCCTGTTCTGGCTTTCTCACCGAGGAAGTGTCCCATGATTCCAGGAACTGTTACGGTGTTCAGACTTCTGTAGAGTTTAGCGAAGAAGATAGCCAGTACGAGTACGCCTACAGCGTTTCCTACTGTATACCATGCGCCGCTGATTCCAGCCTCCCATCCATACTGGGAAACGCCAGTGGTGGATGTTCCGCCAAGCCATTCACCTGTTCCGGCTGCAACACAGGCGATTACGCCCAGGCCTGCACCATGGAAACTGTCTGCTGACTTTGTTCTCTTTGATGCATATACGCCGATCGCAACGGTGATGGCGAAGTAAATAAGAATAATTATGATCTGCACCATTTTGAAATTACCTCCTTAAAACTATGATCATTCCGCGTTGCTTTCCATATAAATATAGGAAAGCATACTTTAGTGCATATCAATCTTAAACCTTGTACTAATTATAAAGTCAAGGCATTTTCCATATTTGGTCTGAAATTGTACATAATATTGTACACAATATTCAAAAAGAAAAAGAACCGGCTCCCGCGGCGTTCTTCATAACGCAGCAGAATGCAGCGATTGCAAGCGTTTCTCCGGTTCGTACATAAACATATTTACTGAAAGTTCTATGCGTTTTTCCTCTGAACAGGTACCTGCAGCTTGAAAAAAGCTCTTCTTTCGTATCTCTGGAACACAGGGAATTCTATAAGGACCTCGCTGAGGCAGTCTCCTGTCGCCTCATAACCCTGCTCTTCCATGTGTCTGCGCAGTTTTTTCAGAGACTCTTCCTCATTATTGAATCCGTTGCAGTAAAGACACATGTACATGCCTTCAGGTACTGCTTCTATGAAGCGTTCGTTCCTGAAGGAATCATCTACGAACAGGAACAGCTCTGTCGCAGTAAGATCATCTTTATCAAAATTCTCTTTCCTGAGTATGCTTCCCGCGTTGCAGAAATAACTGGACGGGAGGTCGTAGTTGCTGATCTTCTCTTTCAGTTCCCTGAGAACGACTTCGTAGTGATCCATGTCATAACTGTAGCAGTTCACTCCCGTGTCATATACGAAAGCCTGCCTTTCATGCTGGAATTCAAGTATCGGCGTGTTATCTTCCGGGGCTGCGTCATACCTTTTATAGTTCTCAAGGAGCCGGTCTATAGCCCAGTCTGCCTGCTGAAGCTGCCTGATATTATCTTCAACGCTGCTCTTCTGTTCTTTGAGCATCCTGATAAGCACCTCTGTGCTGTGAGTCTCAAAACAGTCCTTGATCTGAGCAAGTGTCATGTTGAATGACTTGAGATACTGAATCATATCCAGCTGTGCACACTGCCTTATATTATAATACCGGTATCCGGTGCTTTTATTTATCTCACACGGAACCACCAGCCCCATTTTATCGTAAAGCCTCAGAGTCTGCTCCGAGATGCCGTTGAGCTTAGCCATTTTTCCGATGGTAAGTGTCTTCATTCCATACCTCCTGAAAGATTACTTCAATATATTACCACAAACTTTATTCCGTGTGTAGACTTTTTTGTTCTTCCATTTTCCTTTGTTTTATTTTTTCTTCCTATTTATACATATGACAGTTTTTGTCATTATACATTGATAATTTTTTCACGTATGGTATAATATAGACGTTGGTGCAAAGAACGTACTTAACATGAGGTTATTATTACTATCTAAGTTATTGCTTTAATGACATTTTAAGGAGGCTATTTTATGGAAGGTACTTTTTGGTCACTTGTGCCACCTATTCTTACCATTATTCTGGCTGTATGGACTAAAGAAGTAATACTCTCTCTGTTCATCGGAGTATACCTCGGATGTCTCATGCTCACCAGCTGGAACCCACTTTATTCACTGGTAAAACTCTTCCAGCTCATCTGTGACCCATATGGCGACAACCATGAACTGATGGATCCTGACGACATCTACAGCGGAAACGCTTATGATTCAGGTGTATTCGTCAATCCGGAGAACATGCAGATCCTCATACTGGTCACACTGCTGGGCGGACTCATCGGACTCTTCGTCAAGACAGGCGGTTCTCAGGCATTCGGAGATATGCTTCAGAACAAGATCAAGACAAAGACCGGCGCTCAGCTCATCACATGGGGTATCGGACTGCTGATATTCTTCGACGACTATTTCAACGCTATGACCAACGGAAATGTTATGAGACCTGTAACAGACAGATATAACATCTCCAGAGAGAAACTGTCATACATAGTCGACTCCACATCAGTAGGTATTTGTCTTATCTCACCGATCTCAAGCTGGGTAGCATTCCTGGCAGGACTGATCGGAACAGAGTTTGCCAAGAACCCTGAGTATGCTGATGAGAACTCATTCATTTCATTTATCAAAACAGTACCGTATAACTACTATGCAATACTGTCCATCCTGATGGTACTCATAGTTATCCTGCTGAAGCTGGACTACGGTCCGATGGCAAAGGCAGAAAAACGTGCTGCTGAAACAGGCAAGGTATGTGAAGCTACATTCGGATCCACAGGTGACGAAGATGACGATGAAGAAGGCGACTTCGATTCCATCAAGCCATCTGACAAAGGAAACGTTGCAATATTCATCATTCCTATCGTAGTACTTATCGTACTGGCTCTGGTACTGATCCTCTGGTCCGGCGGATTCTTCAGCTGGAACAAAGGAGACCTCATCGGAGCTGTAAACGACATGGACGGCATGAAGGCTCTGATAACAGCTATAGCAACTACCACTATACTGGTAGTCGTATGGGCTGCTATCGCAAGGATCGTCAATCCGCTGGCTGCAGTTTCTGCATGGGTAGTAGGATGTAAATCAATGATGTATGTAATCCTGCTTCTCGCTCTGGCATGGTCACTGGGCGACATCTGTGATCAGCTGGATACAGCCGGATTCCTGACAGCAAGTCTGGGAGCTCTCCCGCAGGCAGTCATCATACTGCTGATATTCGCTATCGCTTGTGTACTCACATTCACGACGGGTGCTGCATTCGCAACATACCCGATCATGATACCTATAGCTGTACCTCTGGCATTTGCTACTGGCGTAAGCCCGTACGCAATGATCGCTGCAGTAATCGGCG
>CAMCER010000051.1 GCA_945873875.1 uncultured Clostridia bacterium | reverse complement strand
GACAAGCAGGTAGCTCTGAACGAGCAGGGCGTGGCAAAATGCGAAGACTTCTTCGGCATAGAGAACTTCTCGGATCCTGAGAACATGGAGATCAACCACCACGTGCTCCAGGCTCTGAAAGCCCACACTATGATGAAGAGGGACGTTGACTATATCGTCAAGGACGGAGAGATCATAATCGTCGATGAATTCACAGGACGTCTCATGTTCGGAAGAAGATACAGCGACGGTCTGCATCAGGCTATCGAGGCCAAGGAAGGTCTGAAGGTCCGTTCCGAGTCCAAGACGCTGGCGACCATAACGCTGCAGAACTACTTCAGGATGTATCAGAAACTGGCCGGTATGACAGGTACTGCCAAGACAGAAGAAGACGAGTTCCGCGACATATATAACATGGACGTAGTCGTGATACCGACTAACATGCCTGTCATAAGAGAAGACTATGAAGACGCTGTATTCAAGACCAAGAAGGGAAAATACAAGGCCATAGCCGATCTGGTGGAGGAAAGGCACAACACAGGGCAGCCTGTCCTGGTCGGAACCATCTCCATCGAGATATCAGAGCTTATCGCGGACATGCTGAAAAAGCGCGGCATAAAGAACTTCAACGTGCTGAACGCCAAGCAGCATGACAAGGAAGCTGCCATAATCGCTCAGGCAGGACGTCTGGGCGCCATAACCATAGCCACCAACATGGCCGGCCGTGGTACTGACATCATTCTGGGCGGAAACCCGGACTTTGAAGCCAGAAAGGAAATGGAAAAGCAGGGCTACACTGACGAGCAGATCCAGTTCGCCACCAGTTTCGTCCAGAGCGATGATGAGGAACTGAACCAGTGCAGGGAAGTGTACAGAAAGCTCAATAAAGAATTCGCTGAAGCGAGAGCCGAAGAGCAGAAGAAGGTAATAGAACTTGGCGGACTTTGCATAATCGGTACTGAAAGACATGAATCAAGACGTATCGATAACCAGCTGCGAGGCCGTTCCGGAAGACAGGGAGACCCGGGTTCATCCAGATTCTGCATATCCCTTGAGGACGATCTCTTGAGGCTGTTCGGTGGAGAGAGGATGAAGGGCGTGGTCGAGCGTCTGGGAGTCCCGGAGGATGAGCCTATAGAGGCCAAGATGATATCCAAGTCCATCGAGAGCGCGCAGAAGAAAGTCGAAGGCAGGAACTTCGGTATCAGAAAATACGTCCTTCAGTACGATAATGTCATGAACAAACAGCGTGAGATCATCTATGAGCAGCGCGCCATGGTGCTCCACGGTGAAGACCTGAAGGAATACATAAAGAACATGACCAGAGACCTGATCGAAGAGGCTGCAGGCCCCATCACAGTGGCTTCAAAGAATCCTGAGGAATGGGATCTTGAGACTCTGGACAAAAGCCTTAAGAAGATATGTGACCGCTATAAGGGCACTCATTATACAGACAATGAGAAAGCTGAACTCACAGAAGAGCTTCTCGTAGACGATATCATGGCTGACTTCGGCAAGCTCTATGAAGAAAAAGAGCAGGAGATCGGCGCGGACAGGATGCGTGAAGTCGAGCGTATGATCCTCATCAGAGTCGTTGATAATAAATGGATGGATCATATCGACGCCATGGATCAGCTGAAAAACGGTATCGGTCTCAGGGCTTTAGGCCAGCAGGATCCTGCGGCTGCATACTCCAATGAAGGCTTCGACATGTTCGAGCTCATGGTCCAGTCCATCAAGGAAGAGACTGTCAAGTACTGCTTCAATATCACAGTACAGACATCCACTGAGCGTAAGAACGTCATGGGAAGCGGCGAAGGGATGAAGGAAGAATTTGAAGATGAAGAAGGACGACCTGTATCCCAGGACGCTGACATGCCGGCACAGACGCAGGTACCGGAGAGAGATCATAAACAGGCTCCGGTAAAGAGAGACCTGCCTAAGGTGGGAAGAAACGATCCGTGCCCGTGCGGCTCAGGAAAGAAATATAAACACTGCTGCGGAAGATAGTAATATCAGCATCAGTGAATGAAATGAGAAACAGGAGGAAAGATGTTACCGCGTGAAGAACTTAAGGGTCAACTCCCGGCTTACAGAGTGAGCCTTAAAGAGGCAGGTGAGTCCCTTTGACCCGGCAGGGCTGAAGGAGAAGATAGAAGAACTCAATAAACAGGTGGAAAAAGAGGATTTCTGGTCAGATCAGGAAAACGCCCAGAAAGTACTCAAGGAAAAGAAAAGCCTGGAAAACAAACTGAACGAATATGAAGGCCTTGTAAAGGATATGGCCGACATAGAAGAGCTCATCGAACTGGCGGATATGGAAGAGGATGAGTCCATGGCATCTGAGATAATCGAAGGTGCGGGCCGGCTTGAAAAACAGCTGGAGGGGCTCAAACTGAAGACTCTTTTAAATGGCGAATATGATGCCAGCAACGCTATAGTCTCGATACACGGGGGAAGCGGCGGCACAGACGCTAAAGACTGGGCCGAGATGCTTCTTCGCATGTACTGCAGATGGGCAGAAAAGAAGGGCTACAGGGTAAAGACACTGGATCTGCAGGATGATAAGGAAGGCGGAATAAACAGTGCCACTGTGATGGTCGAAGGCGAGAATGCCTACGGATATCTGAAAAACGAGAAAGGCGTGCACCGTCTGGTCCGCATATCGCCCTTTGACTCATCGGGCAGAAGGCACACATCCTTTGCGTCCATGGACGTGATGCCGGAGATAGATGATGACATAGAAGTCGAGATAGATCCGGAGGATATAAGGGTGGATACTTTCAGATCCAGCGGAGCCGGCGGACAGCATGTCAATAAGACCGACTCGGCTATCAGGATAACCCACCTGCCGACTAATATCGTAGTGTCCTGCCAGAATGAAAGGTCCCAGCATCAGAACAAGGAGACAGCCATGAAACTGCTCCGTTCAAAGCTGGTGGAACTGAAAGAGCAGGAGCATAAGGAGAACCTGAAGGAACTGAAAGGCGACTACAGCCAGATCACCTGGGGCAGCCAGATAAGATCGTATGTGTTCCAGCCGTACACCATGGTGAAAGATCACAGGACCGGAGCAGAAGTGGGGAATGTGAACGCGGTCATGGACGGTGATATCGATTATTTCATAAATGAGAAGCTGAAGCAGAAGGACGATTAAACGTCCGGAAAACCTGTCAGGAGGATGGATCATTGAGAATCGTATTAGACGGAATGGGCGGCGACAATGCCCCTGAAGAAATAGTAAAAGGTGCAGTTCAGGCCTCAAAGCTCATAAGACACGATATATACATCGTAGGCAAAGAGGAACTGATAAAAAAAGAACTGGATAAGTATGAATATAACGATCAGCAGGTCAGGGTAGTCAACGCTGAAGAGGTCATAACCAACGAGGACAGCCCTGTTCGCGCTGTGAAGAAAAAACCGGATTCGTCGCTTGTCGTAGGACTGACACTGGTCAAAAGCGGCAAAGGCAATCTTTTCATTTCTGCCGGAAATACCGGCGCCTTAGTAGTTGCCTCAAGGATGGTACTGGGAAAATTGGAGGGGATCGACAGACCTTCCATCGCAAGCATCTATCCGATACTTGGAGGCATCCCTTCACTTCTCATCGATGCCGGGGCAAGCTCAGACAGCAGAGCGGCGAACCTGCTGCAGCAGGCCACCATGGGAAGCATCTACATGGAAAAGGTTATCGGAAGAAAGGATCCCAGGATCGGCCTTGTAAATCTGGGAGCTGAAGCAGGCAAGGGCTCCATGCTCACGAAAGAGGCTTATCCGCTCCTTGAGAACAGCGGTCTTAATTTCATAGGAAACGTAGAGGCAAGAGACATCCCTAAGGGAGCATGCGATGTCATCGTTTGTGACGGCTTCACCGGCAATATAATCCTGAAGCTGACAGAGGGACTGGCATGGAACATCCTGAAGCTTCTGAAGAAAAAATTCACAGACGGGACAAAGGCGAAAATGGGAGCGCTCCTTCTCAAGAACAAGATGGGCGAGCTGAAGGAGGAATTCGACTATTCCGAATACGGCGGCGCGCCGATACTGGGAGTAAAGGGTCCTGTAGTGAAGATGCACGGATCATCTTCTGCCAGCGCAGTAAAGAACACCATCATCAAGGCTGTTCCTTTTGCTGAGGAAGATGTCATATCCCTTATAGAAAAAGACATGTATGACCTGGAGGAGATCATTGACGATAAAGAATACTGAGTTCGAAAAACTGATCGGATACACTTTCAGCGATGGAAGTCTTCTTGAAACAGCACTGACTCACAGTTCATATACCAGAGAGCACGGCCGCGAAGACATGAAAGACAATGAAAGGCTGGAGTATCTGGGAGACGCGTTCTTTGACGCCATCGCCGGGGAGGTCCTGTACCAGAAGCTTCCGGAAGAGAATGAAGGTATCCTGACCAAGAGGAGGGCCCAGATAGTCCGTGAGGACTCTCTGGCGGAAGTAGGAAGAAGCATAGGCATAGGAGACTACCTTAACCTTGGCAGAGGAGAAGAGCACACCGGAGGCAGAGACAAGACTTCGATCATAGCAGATGCTACAGAGGCTCTGATCGGTTCAGTTTTTCTGGACGGAGGATATGAAGCCGCAAGAGGGCTAGTCATCAGGCTCTTCGGTAAGCAGATAGAAGACGCTGTGGCCGGAAAGGATCCGGGAGACTATAAGAGCAGGCTCCAGGAGGAATACCAGAAGAACGGTCCTGTTGATATAGTCTATTCACTTGACAGAGAAGAAGGCCCCAGCCATGACCGCAGTTTCTTCATGACTGTGTACATAAACGGCACCGCGGCAGGTAGCGGCTTCGGAAAGAGCAAGAAGGAAGCCGGTCAGAACGCGGCTAAAGAGGCATTGGAAAAATTAGAGAAGTAAGGAGAAGTATATGTACCTTAAAAGGATCGAGATGCAGGGTTTCAAGTCTTTTGCGGAACCAGTCACAATAGAATTCGACAAAGGTATCACCTGCATAGTCGGACCTAACGGAAGCGGAAAGAGCAACATCAGCGACGCAGTGAGATGGGTCCTGGGCGAGCAGAGCCCCAAGATGCTCAGAGGCGGAAAGATGGAAGAAGTCATCTTCGCCGGAACAGCCAGCAGAAAGTCCAGAGGAATGGCAGAGGTAACTCTGGTACTGGACAACTCTGACGGCGCTCTTGACGTGGACTACAACGAGGTTGCCATAACCAGACGTATGTACCGCTCAGGCGAAAGTGAGTACGTTATCAACAACAACCAGTGCAGGCTCCGCGACATACGCGAGCTGATAATGGATACAGGTATCGGTGTTGACGGCTATTCACTTATCGGTCAGGGCAAGATATCAGATATCATAAGCAATAAAACAGAAAGCAGGCGGGAGATCTTCGAAGAGGCCGCAGGTATCGTAATGTACCGGACCAGAAAAGAAGAGGCTGAGCGCAAGCTGAGATCCGCCAACGATAACCTTGACAGGGTAAACGACATAGTCGGAGAGATAGAGAGCCGTATCGACGGACTTAGGGAAGACAGCGAAAAAGCGACAGAATATCTGGAGCTCCGCAGCCGACGGAAAGAGCTTGAGATCAACATAACCCTGAAAAACGTAGAAAATGCCGAGCTGAAGAACGAGTATCTGAAAGACGATATTATGGAAACCACTCAGAGCATTGAAGAAAAGAAGGAGACCATAGAAGAAACAGACCGTGAACTGTCTGATATCAGAGCCAGAGGCGAGGAACTGACCAGACTGAGCAACGAGGCAAGGGACAGACTCCTTGCAGAGGTCGAGGAGATCAACCGTCTGACCGGTAAAAAGCGCATAACGGAAGAAAGACTGGACCATATCGAAAAAGATACGGCAAGGCTCAGCGAAGAGATCAGCCAGCTTGCTGAAAAGGCAGAAAGAGAAGCGAAAAACGCCGAAGAAGTGGCAGCAAGGAAAAAGGAACTTGACGAGAGGGCAGAACT